>NZ_JBHUUX010000044.1:0-47593 GCF_042670845.1 Promicromonospora sp. NPDC057138
CATCGAGATCGGTCCGCCTCTGGACCGATCTCGATGCAACCTGCCGACTTCAATGCAGGCTGCCGACCTCGGGACTACGCCGCCGCGTCCCGCACGAGCGCCGAGTCGACGAACTGCTCGAACCGCACGATGAGCCCGCCGCGCACGACGAAGTGGTGGGCCACGCGGGCGTCGAGCTCCTTGCCGGTGCCGCGGTGCGTGGCGGTGTAGCGCGCGAGCACCACCACGTTCTCGCCGTCGACGACGTAGGTGTCGTCGTGGGCAGCCCAGCCGTCCCAGTCCTGGGCGAGCTTGGCCATGACGTTCGCGGTGACGCCGTCGGGCGTGCGATAGGTGCCGGCCAGTGGAAACCCGGCCATCTCGGTCCACTCGACGTCGGGCGCCATCGTGGCGCGCAGAGCGTCGAGGTCGCCGGCCGCGGAGGCCAGATACTGCCGCCGGACGACGTCGCGCGGCGCCGTCGACGTCTCGAAGGTGCTGGTCCCGGGCGAGCTCCCGGTCAGCCCTGCGTCGTTCAGCCCTGCGTCGTTCAGCCCTGCGTCGTTCAGCCCTGCGTCGTTCAGCCCCATGTCATCTCACCCTTCGCGACCTTCGGCCCGAGCTGGGCGGCGATGAGCATCCCGGACTCGGGGTAGGCCTCCACGAGCGCGGCGGTCGTGGCGGCGCCGTCGGCCGAACCCTCCAGGATGCGCTCGAAGTCGCGCAGGTAGGTGCGGGTGTAGTCGATCGCGCTCGCGTCGTTGGCGGTGTCCGGTAGGCGGTGCCCGGCGACGACGAACGTGGGGTCGAGCGCCTGCATCTCGTCGAGCAGCTCGATCCAGGCCGCGCGCTGCTCCGGCGTGGCGGTGTCCGCGACCCACACGTGCTCCTGCTGGAAGAGGAGCACGCCGCCGATGATCGCGCGGTGCTCGGCGTTCCACAGGTAGTGCCGGTCGGGCAGGACGGCGGAGCCGCCCCGGAGCTCGAAGCGGGAGCCGTCGACCTCGACGAAGTCCTCGGCGAGGGGCTCGATCTTCGCCAGGCGGGTCGGGAGGTTCGCGCCGAGCGCCGCCCATGCCTTGAGCTTGCCCTCGTACGAGGCCTCGATGTGCTCGATGACGACGGGGGTGGCGACGATCTTCGCGTCGGGGAAGGCGTCGGCGATGACCTCGAGGCCGAAGTAGAAGTCCGGGTCGGCGTGGCTGACGAACACCGTGGCGAGGGTCTTGCCCGAGTCGAGTACGGCTGCGGCGAGCCGGTGCCCGTCGGCCCGCGTGAAGCCGGCGTCGACGAGCAGGGCCTCGTTCTCGCCCGTGACGAGCACGGCGGACTTGTTCTTCGAGCCGGCAGGGAAGTCGAGGTCGAAGACCTCGAAGGACAGCGACATGATGTGTTCCTTCCTCGGGGCGCCCGGTGGCCGGGCGACGCGGCGCGGTGGCCGTGTGCCGAGGTAACAAAGGCTGACTAGTCAGCTATTCCCGGACGATCAGGTGGCGGAGGGGATCGTCGAGGAGGGGCGGGCTCAGGGCATGACGGGGAGCTGCTGCTCCGCGTTCTTGCTCAGGGTGCGGATGGCGCCGGCGAAGACCTCGGCCTGGTCCGCCGGCAGCACGTCGACCAGGTACTGCTCGATGTTCCGGGCATGGACCGCGCTCGCCCGCAGCAGGACCTCCTCGCCGGCAGGCGTCAGGAAGACGAGCTGGACGCGCCCGTCGTCGGCGGACGGCTTGCGCTCGATGAGGCCCTGCTCGGCCGCCCGCTGGACCAGGCGCGTCGCGCCGCCCGAGGTGAGGACGCGCGCCTGGGCGATGTCGCGCACGGGTGCGCCGTCCGGCCCGGCGCGGCCCACGACCAGCAGCAGCTCGAACGTCGTGTGGCTCAGGCCGGTCTGCTCCTCGAGCGCCCGCCCCAGGATGTACTCCAGCCGGTTCGCCGCGCCGAGCAGACGGCCGAACACCAGGATCCGAGGGTCATAGGCGGCCTCGCGGGGCGACGAGAACTCTGACGGCGTGCTCACCAGGTCAGCGTAGCGAGGGGCGTGCCCGCCCTGCGTGCAGGCGGTGTCGCAGCCCTACGGAAACGAGCGTTCTGTGTCAAGAAATGTATCTACATGGACGATCGAATGGTGTCTAGATCCCTCCTGCTGCTCCGGTGGGCTCGTCGAGCTGCTCAGCCGTGCGTGCCGCAGGGACCGCGCGCGGTAGACAGGCCCAACGACCCGAGGAGCTGGCCGGCGTCGCCGCGCTGGCCTGAGCGTCGCGCACATCGGCACGGAGCAGGTCAGGATCGACTACATCAGCATCGATCGCAGCAACGTCGATCGCAGCAGCGTCGATGACAGCAGGAATGAGTACGGAGGCGCGACATGGGTGACGGGAACGCTCGTTCGGGAGCGGTTGGCGGTGGAGCCATCTACGGGCTCGGTGTCATCGGCGGGTGGGTGTACTTCTGGCAGCAGGCCGACGGTTTCTGGGAGTTCGTCTGGGCGATCGTCCAAGGCTTCTTCTGGCCCGCCTTCATGGTGTACGAGGTGTTCAAGGCGCTCGGGGGGTAGCCGGGGCCGCCGTGGCGATCTGGTTCCGGCCGCCCAGCTTCGCCCGATACAGGCCGGCATCGGCGAGCTGGACCACGGCCTCGGGGGACTCGCCCAGAGCGAGCGCGCAACCCCCGCTGACGGTGACGGTGATGCTCCGCCCGTCCACGGCGACGAGCTCCGCGGCCGTCGCGGCGCGGATCCGGTCGGCGACAGCGACGGCTCCCGCGAGGTCGGTGTGCGGCAGGACGAGGAGGAACTCCTCACCGCCCCAGCGGCCGCCGACGTCGCCGGCGCGCAGCTCGCGGTGCAGGTGCTCGGCGAAGACCCGTAGCACCTGGTCGCCGGCCGAGTGCCCATAGGTGTCGTTGACCTGCTTGAAGTGGTCGAGGTCGAGCAGCGCGACCGACAGGGGGTACTGGTAGCGGATCGAGTCGCCGTGGTACCGGGTGAGCTCCTGATCGAGGTACCGGCGGTTGTAGAGGCCGGTGAGCGCGTCGGTGCGGCTGAGCCGCTCCAGCTCGGCATTGCGCTGCTGGAGCTGATCCTGCAGCTTCTTGACGTGGGACGCCGCCGCGACGCGGGCGAGCAGCTCTGGCCCCTCGAAGGGTTTCTTGAGGTAGTCGTGCGCGCCGCCGCGCAGCCCCGCGACGACGTCGTCCATGGTGTTCCGGCCGGTGAGGAACACGACCGGGATGTCCCTCAGCTCGGCATCGCCCTTGAGCTCGGCCAGCACCTGGTATCCGTCGAGTCCCGGCATCTCGATGTCGAGCAGCACGACGTCGGGCCGGTCCTCGCGGCACCGCTCGACCGCGGCGAGCCCGTCCACCGCCTCGACGACCCGGTAGCCGTCGCTCTCCAGGCCGTCCCGGACCACGGCCCGGATCACGAGCGAGTCGTCCGCGATCAGGACCGTCGGCGCGCTCATAGTCGCCCGGCCAGTGCAGTCGGGTCCGCGACGAAGACCAGGCGGCCGTCTCGGTCGACCGTTCCGGAGACGAAGGGGCGGCCCTGGCCCTTTGGAGCAGGCCGGATGTCGGCGACGTCGATCTGCTGAATGCCGGTGACGATGTCGACGAGCAGGCCGAAGGTCTGGCCCTGGGCCTCGATCACCAGGATGTGCCGGCCGCTGGACTCGAGCGGCGAGATCACCGTCAGGGGTGGGTCTCCCGGGATGATCCCGGCGACGTCGGCGGCCGGGTCCGGCAGCGCGATCACCTCTGCGGCGGTGCGGACCGAGCGGGCCGCCTGCAAGGGCAGGCAGTATGCCGCGCCGTCCGCCTGGAAACAGACCATCGTCGTCATCGAGTGACCTTCATGTTCGGGAGTCGAGCAGCTTGAGGATCTCGGCCGCCGCGTAGCCGTCGAGCCCGGCGGGCGTGTGGTCAGGACCGGCGTCGACCAGGGCGCGGCGGGCGGACGCGAAGGCGCGCTTGGCCGAGCTCTCGTCGCCCGCTGCTTCGAGCGCCAGTCCCAGGTGCAGCCGTGCCACCGGGCTGTGCGGCTCGTGGTAGACCCACTTGCGGAACACCACGACCGCCGCCTGGTAGTCGCCCGCGGCGATGGCGTGCTGGCCCGCCGCCTCCAGCTGATCGGCCGGTTCGGCGGGCTCGGGTGCGGCCTGCGGTCGGTCGGCTCTCGTGACGGGGCGGGTGGGCTCCCGCGGGGGGACCGGGGGCGTGCGCGTCCGGACAGCGTTCGCCGGACGCGGGCGGGGTGTGGCCGTCGGGGCCGCGGGCCGTCGGCCCCCCAGGTCGACGCTGGGGCGTCGTGCGGAGGGGCTCACCCCGGCGATCCGCTGGCGGTAGATGAACGTATCGCCCACGCGGATGGCCCGGAAGCGGTCGGAGACCTGCCAGAGCGTCTCGGCCGCGCCGACGACGAGCGTCGTGGTCGGGGCAAGGCTCGCGGCGATGCGGTCGAGGAAGAGGCGGACCTGCTCGGGGGCAAGATAGATGAGCACGTTGCGGCAGAAGACCACCTGGCACGACAGGACCTCGGGCGGGAGCGGGTCGAGGAGGTTGTGGTGCAGCGTGCTGACCCGGGACCGGATGGCCTTGCCGGCCTCCCAGCCGTCCCCGACACGGGTGAAGTGCCGCTCGAGCCGGCCGGGCGACAGGCCGGAGACCTCGCGGCCGTGATAGCGGGCGGTCGCGGTTCGCCGCAACGCCGCCGTCGAGAGATCCGTGGCGACGACGGTGCCGTCGATGCCCTGCTCCTCCAGGAGCATCGCCAGCGTGTAGGCCTCCTGGCCGTTGGCGCACCCCGCGCTCCAGATCCGCACCGGACGGGGCACGTTCGGCAGCACCTCGCGGACCAGCACGTCGAACTGCTCGGGATGGCGGAAGAACCCGGTCTCCTGGACCGTGACCCGGTCCATCAGGCCCTGGAGCGAGGCGGCGTCCACGACCAGCCGGTCGAAGTACGCCATCGGGTCCTTGCCGTGGCGCGCGGCCTCCTCCCGGACGGCGCGGCGCAGGCGCCCGCGCAGGGTCTTGTCCGGGCGCAGGCCGATGCGCAGGTGGAGCAGGTCGGCCACCCGGTCGATCACTGCCTCGAGGGCATGGCTGTGCGTCGTCATCCGCCCACCACCTCGCGCACGGCCCGCTGCACGGCGTCGGCCAGCTTCTCGATCCGGAGCAGCTCGGTCACGGCCCCGATCCCGACGGCGGCCTTCGGCATCCCGAACACCGTGGACGAGGCCTCGTCCTGGGCGAGCGTCGATCCACCGCTCTGGTGGATCGCCAGCAGTCCCCGCGCCCCGTCGTCGCCCATCCCGGTGAGCAGCACGCCGATCGCCCCCGAGCCGGCAGTGCGCGCCACCGACCGGAACAGCTCGTCGGCCGACGGCCGGTGCGGTGTGTCCGGCAGCTCGACCAGCTCGAGCTTGTCGCCGGTGGCGTAGTGCAGGTGCCGGCCGCCGGGGGCGAAGTAGACCCGCCCGGGCCGGGCGACCTGGTGGTGCCGAGCGGTCTCGACGGGGAGCGCGGAGACCCGGGACATCCACTCGACCAGGCTCGCGGTGAAGTCGGGGTGGAGGTGCTGGACCACCAGCACCGGGGCAGGGAGTCCGGCGAGGCCCCCGAGCAGGGTGACCAGGGCGCTGGGGCCTCCGGTCGAGGCGGCGATCGCCACGACCGGTCGTCGTCCGGCGCGCGGTACGACGTCGCGCGGTGGGTCCGGCGCCTGGCTGCCCCGCGGGTGCCGGATGACGTGGACCTTGCTGATCTGGCGCACCGCCCGGCGCAGCTCCGCGCCCTGCGCGGGTGTCCACAGCGGCGGCCGGGGCAGGGCCTCGAGGGCGCCGGCGACGAGAGCCGTGACCGCGGAGGGCTCACGCCGGTCCCGGATGCGGGCGGACAGGATCAGGATCGGCGTGGGCGTCCGCGCCATGATCTGCTCGATGGCCTGCTGGCTCTGCCCGTCCCGAAGATGCAGGTCGAGGATGACGACGTCGGGCCGGGATCTCGCGACGAGCTCGATGGCCTCCGCTCCGGTGGAGCACTCCGTGACGACGATGTCGCCCTGGACCTGCAGGATCGAGACCAGCCGGCTCCGTTGCGCGGACGCGCCCTCGACGAGGACCACGCGGATCTGGTCGCCATCGGCCGCGCCGCTCACGCCGTCACTCCCAGGAGGCGGTTCACGGCGCTCAGGAGGCTCGTCTCGTCGAACGCGCTCTTGATGATGTAGCCGTCGGCCCCGACGTCCATTCCCCGCTGCCGGTCGGCGTCGCTGGCGCGGGAGCTCACAATGAGCACGGGGGTGTTCGCCAGGCTCGGATGAGCCCTGATCGCCTCGGTCAGCGCGAAGCCGTCCATCGTCGGCATCTCGATGTCCGTCACGACGACGTCGCTGCTCTCCTGGGCGAGCTGCGTCAGCGCGTGCTGACCGTCGGTCGCGACCCGCACCTCGAACCCGGCCCGCTCGAGGATGCCGCGCTGCAGCTCGCGGACGACGAGCGCGTCGTCGACCACGAGCACGCTGCGCCGCGTCGCTCCAGGTTGGACGGCGGGTGCCTTCGGGCCGCTCGTCCGACCCGTCTGACCGGCCCGCTGGATCAGGCCCGGCGGGTCGAGCACCACCAGGATCGACCCGTCGGCCTCGACGCCGGCCCCGGCGACCAGTGGCAGGCGAGGAAGCAGGGGGCTGAGTGCCTTGATGACCACGTCCCGTTGGCCGATCAGCCGGTCGACGCCGAAGGCGTGTCGATGGGAGCCGCTGGAGAGCACGACGACTGGCCCCTCTGGCGCCTCGCCTCCCGCGAGCCCGAGCGTCTCGCCGAGCGCTCTCACCGGGACCGGATGTCCGTCCGCCCACACCACCGGCCTGCCCTCGGCGTGCGTGACCGTGGAGGGCTGGTGAGCCATGGAGAGCAGCACCCGATGGAAGGGGAGCGCGAAGCACTGGCCGGCGGCCTCGACGAGCAGACAGCGCAGCACGGCCACCGTGATGGGCACGATGATCCGGAACTCCGTTCCGGCGCCGGGCTCCGAACGAACCTCCACCCGGCCCTGCGCCGCCTCGACGCTGGTCCGCACGACGTCGAGACCGACGCCGCGCCCCGACAGATCGGTCACGAACTGCGTGGTGGACAGACCAGCCTGGAACGTCAGCCCCATGCGCTCGTCCCGGGTGAGGCCCTCGGTGTCGATGCCGAGGCGGCTCGCCTCCCGCTCGACGCTGTCCGTGTCGATGCCCCGGCCGTCGTCGCTTACCGCGATGATCACCTCCGAGCCGAGCTGCATCGCGTGGAGGCGCAGCGTCGCCTGGGGCCGCTTCCCGGCCCGCTCCCGTTCCTCGGGTGACTCGATGCCGTGGTCGATCGCGTTGCGGACCAGGTGCAGGACGGAGTCCGACAGCCGGCGCAGGATGCCGCGGTCCATCTCGGTGTCGAGGCCCTCGGTCTCCCAGCGGACGTCCTTGCCCTGGGCTCGCGACAGGTCACGCACCGCCCGGTGCAGCTGGTCGGTGATGGTGGACACCGGCACCATCTGCGCGCGCATCGCGTGGTCGCGCAGGTCGCTGAGGGAGTGGGACAGCGCGTTGAACTCGGCAACGGTGGCCGGGTCGACGTGGAACCGGTCGTTGAGCATCCGCCCGACGCGCAGCTGGGCCGAGGCGGTCTCGCCGACGAGGCGGGCGAGCTCCTCCAGGCGTTCGACGGGGACCATGATGAAGTCAGTTCCGCCGGCGGAGGCCGGAGGTGGATCGGGTCGGGCGCCGTCGGGCACCGGGGCCCGATCCACATGTGGTGCGGGAGCGGCCTGGCGGGCGGGGGGCTGCCCGTCGGCGCCAGCTCGGGAGACGGCGGCGCCGAGCTGGTCCGTGCCCTGCCAGAGCGCGTCGACCACCTCGGCGGTGATCGGTCGCTGCCCGGCCCGCACCTCCTCGACCACCGCCTCGAGGTCGTGCGACATCCGGCTCACCTCGTCGAGCCCGGCGACGGCGGCCGAGCCCTTGAGGGTGTGCAGCTCGCGAAAGACGGACCCGATGAGCGCCGCGTGGTCGCCGTCCTCCTCGAGCCGGAGCAGGAGCCTGCCGAGCTCGGCGAGCCGGACCTCGGCCTCCTGAGCGAAGAGCCGGCGCACGTGCTCCGGACTCATGCCCGGCATCAGCCGTCCCCCCTCGGCGTCGGGTCGAGGCGGGCGGCCGGGTCCCGCACTCGCTCGGGGGTCAGCAGCGCCGCGGGGTCGAGCAGCGCGGCCACCTCCGTGCCCACCTGATACAGCCCGGTGGTCCCCGGCAGGTCGGAGGTGCCGGTGGGCGTTTCGAGCATCTGGCGCTGAGGAAAGCCGGTCGTCGCCAGCGCGGCGAGACCGTGCGGTCCGGTCACGACCACCGCGAACGTCGTCGTCTCCATCTGGCCCAGGCTCAGGAGCGCGGCCGTGTCGAGCAGCGGGACGATCTGACCCCGCAGGTTGAACAGACCGATCACGACCGGCGGGGCCGTCGCCAACGGCGTCAGGGTCGGAGGCGCGACGACCTCGCGCGCCCAGTCCACCGGCAGCGCGTAGAGGTCGGCTCCCACCGGGAGCAGCAGGGCGTGGACGTCGGTCATCGGAGCCCGCTGCCCCCCGCCGCGTCCCGTGCGGTGGTTGCGGTGGTCTCGAGGTTGCCGGCGAGGTCGGCGAGGTTGCCGGCGGCGTCGGCGATCTGCTGGGCGGTGGCCGAGACCTGCCGGCTGGCGTCGGTGAGCTGTTCCATGGTCTCCACGACCTGCGCGGTTGCGCTCTGCTGCTGCTGGGTGGTGAGGCGGACCTGGTCGTGGGCGTCGGTCACCGCTTCGAGCAGGATCAGGCCTTGCTGCATCTGTTTGGCGCCCTTCTCCATGGCCATGACCGTGGCGTTGGTCTCGTCCTGGACCGCTGTGACGATCGTGGCGATGTCTCCGGCCGAGGACTTGGAGCGTTCGGCCAGGCGTCGTACCTCGTCGGCGACGACCGCGAAGCCGCGTCCGTTCTCGCCGGCGCGGGCGGCCTCGATCGCGGCGTTGAGGGCGAGCAGGTTGGTCTGGTCGGCGATGTCGTTGATCAGGTCGAGCAGGCCGTCGATGTCGTTGACCCGGCCGGCCAGTGCCAGGGTGCGTTCGCTGGAGGTGGCGATGTCGCCTTCGGCCTGTTCGAGGTTGTCCCGGGTCTCTGCGGTCTGCCGGGCGACGTTGCCCACGGTCTCGGTGATCGATGCGGAGGACCGGGCCAGTTCCTCGGTGGTTGCGGCGACCTGTGTGAACGCGGCGCTCTGCTGTGTCGTGGTCGCCGCGAGCTCGTCCGACGACGCCGACAGCTCGGCCGCCGCCGAATTCACCTCCACACCCGCGGCAGTGACCTGCGCAGCGACCTGCCGACCCGTGTCGAGCATCGTGTTGAAGGACTCGCTCAGTGCGACGAGCTCCATCGACCCCTCGGGCCGGGCCCGGGCGTCCGGGTCGCCGTCCGCGACCCTCCGCATCACCTCGGTCAGCCGGTGGATGGGTCGTGTGCTCTGTCGTGCCAGCAGGATCGAGACGACCACTGCGAGGATGGTTCCGAGGGCGACCACCAGGATGGCGCGCTGGCGTTCGGCCGCAACGGGGGCGAGCAGGGTGCCGGCGTGATTCTGGGCGATGACGATCCAGCTCAGGTCGTCGACCAGCTCGTATCCACCGATGACGTCGTGGCCCTCGGGATCGGTGAATCGCGCGACGCCGGGTCGGCCGGTGCTGGCTGCCTCCCGGGTGGCGGCGTTGTCGACGACGGTCGTGAGGGCACCCGCGGCGAGCATCGCGGTGTCATCGGCGGCCTTACCCATGTCCTCGGTGCTGTAGATCAGGCGATGCTGCGCGTCCACCGCGAGCACCTCGTCGCCCTGCCCCAGCTCCGGGTTGAGCAGGTCGGAGAGCAGCGCCGGGTTGAGGCTGCCGATCAGGACCGCCTGCGGGCGGCCCGCTTGGTCCAGCACCGGTTGCGCGATGACCCACTCGATGTGATCGCCCTGCCGGACCGGCGACGTCAGGACCGGCTGGCCCTCGGCGGCAAGACCAAACCACTCCTGCCCGACCGGATCGACGCCGGCACCGCTCCGGCTGGTCGACAGCACCTTGCCGTCCAGGTCGGTGACCTCGATCAGCGTGTAGTGGTCGCCGGTCTCGGCGGCGTTCGTCAGCGCGGACCGGGTCTCCTGGGCACTCGAGTCGTCGGCGACCGCTCCGGCGAGCGCGGTCATGTCCTCGCGCCGTTCGGCCACCCAGTCCTCCAGCCGCAGCGTGAGCGCGCGCGCCACGCTCCGCCCGTCGCGCTCGGCCGCCGTGGTCAGGCTGCCCGACGCCGAGGTCGTCAACAACACCGCCAGCACGATCATCAGTGGCAGCGAGACCAGCAGCATCGCCGCCACCAAGCGGAACGCGAAGCGGCGGTGCAGCGTGCGCCACCTGCCTGCGGCTGGTGCCATGTCAGTACCGGTCCCGTGCGGTGGTTGCGGTGGTCTCGAGGTTGCCGGCGAGGTCGGCGAGGTTGCCGGCGGCGTCGGCGATCTGCTGGGCGGTGGCTGAGACCTGGCGGCTGGCGTCGGTGAGCTGTTCCATCGTTTCCACTACCTGTGCGGTGGCGCTCTGCTGCTGTTGGGTGGTGAGGCGGACCTGGTCGTGGGCGTCGGTCACTGCCTCGAGCAGGATCAGGCCTTGCTGCATCTGTTTGGCGCCCTTCTCCATGGCCATGACGGTCGCGTTGGTCTCGTCCTGGACCGCTGTGACGATCGTGGCGATGTCTCCGGCGGAGGTCTTGGAGCGTTCGGCCAGGCGTCGTACCTCGTCGGCCACGACGGCGAAGCCGCGTCCGTTCTCGCCCGCGCGTGCGGCTTCGATCGCGGCGTTGAGCGCGAGGAGGTTGGTCTGGTCGGCGATGTCGTTGATGAGGTCGAGCAGGCTGTCGATGTCGTTGACCCGGCCGGCCAGTGCCAGGGTGCGTTCGCTGGAGGTGGCGATGTCGCCTTCGGCCTGTTCGAGGTTGTCCCGGGTCTCTGCGGTCTGCCGGGCGACGTTGCCCACGGTCTCGGTGATCGATGCGGAGGACCGGGCCAGTTCCTCGGTGGTTGCGGCGACCTGTGTGAACGCGGCGCTCTGCTGTGTCGTGGTCGCCGCGAGCTCGTCCGACGACGCCGACAGCTCGGCCGCCGCCGAATTCACCTCCACACCAGCCGCCGTGGTCCCGTCGGCGAGTCCCCGGAGGTTGCGCGCCTCGCGGATGCCGAAGAAGAGAGCGGCGCCGAAGGTGAGGACGGTTCCGAGGGCGACCACCAGGATGGCGCGCTGGCGTTCGGTGGCGACCGGTGCGAGCAGGGTGTCGGCGCGCTCTTCGATGATGACGATCCAGTCCAGGTCCTCGACCAGGTCGTATCCACCGACGAGGTCCTCGCCGTCGGCGTCGGTGAGTCGCGTGACACCGGGCTGCCCGCTACTGGCGGCGGCCCGGGTGGCGGTGTTCTCGACGGTGGTGCTGAGCGCGCCGGCGGCCAGCATCGCGGTGTCGTCGGCGACCTCACCCATGTCCGCGCTGCTGTAGATCAGGTGGTTCTCCGAGTCCACCGTGACGACGTCGCTGCCCTCGCCCAGCTCCGGGTCGAGGAGGCCGGCGAGGAGCACCGGGTTGAGGTTGCCGATCAGGACGGCCTGCGGGCGGCCGTTCTCGCCTAGCACAGGTTCCGCGATGACCCATTCGATGTGATCGCCCTGCCGGACCGGCGAGGTCAGGACCGGCCGGCCCTCGGCGACGCGACGGAACCAGGCCTTCCCCGCTGTGTCGATGCCGGCGTCGGCTCGACTGGTCGACAGCACGTTGCCGTCCAGGTCGGTGACCTCGATCAGGGTGAAGTAGCCGCCGGTCTCGGCGACATGCGCCAGCGCGGATCGGGTCTGTTCGGAGGTCGGTGCGTCGGCGGCCGTCGCGGCGAGCACGGCCATGCTTGCGCGCCGCTCGGACAGCCAGTCCTCCAACCGCAGCGTGACCGCGCGCGCCACGCTCTCCCCCTCGCGCTCGGCAGCGACGGTCAGGCTGTCCGAGGCCGACGTCGTCAACAACACCGCCAGCACGACCAGCACCGGCACCGAGACCGACAGCATCGCCGCCACCAAGCGGTAGCGATACGGCATTTTTCGACGCACTGGCGCTGACGGCTCGGTCGTCATTGTGCCGCCACGGTGCGCAATGTCGGCCGCTTTGGCCGCACGTTCGCTTTTCGCTTGTCGCCGGTCCTTAGATGCATTCCCGATCTCCTCTGTCGCAGCGTTGTCTCGCGCCAGACGACTATCCGGACTAATCGGCATTCAGCCTTGGCTGACTGCCAAATGCCAGCATGACACAGCGCGCCAGCGAGCGTCGGTTATGCGGCCCGTGCGGTTATTTCAGTGCCAATGAACGTCGACTTCGGCCGCGGTCATCGGCCGGCCCAGTGCGAAACCCTGAGCGGATTCCGCTCCGAGGGCCTTGAGCAGCTCGAGCTGGTCCTGGCGCTCGACTCCTTCCACCACCACGGGGAGACCGAGCGCGTGGACGGCGTCCACCATCGACCGCAGACGCTCGCGCGAGGCCGCGGTCCTGGGGTCGAGGTAGCTCCTGTCTATCTTCACGATGTCCACCGGGAGACGAGCCAGCTGTGCGGCGGTGCTGTACCCGGTGCCGAAGTCGTCCATGCTCAGCGCGACGCCCGCGCGCCGGAGCTCACGGAGGTTCTCCGCGGCCGGCACGTCGCCGACCAGCACGGTCTCGGTGATCTCGATGACAAGCAGGCCCGGATCGAGGCCGCTACGACGCAGGGCGTTCGCGACGTCGTCCCGGATGCGCACCGCGTTGACGTGCCGGCCGGAGACGTTGACGGCGACGGTCAGGTGGCGCGATTCGTCCGCGCGCTCCCATGCGGCAGCCTGTTCCGTCGCGCTGTTCAGCACCCATGTGCCGAGCTCGCAGATCAGGTCGGACTCCTCGGCGGCTGGGACGAACTGCGCCGGAGGCAGCAGCCCCGCTCCCGGGCGGTCCCATCTGACCAGTGCCTCGAACCCCTCGAGGTCGCCCGTCCGCACACGAAAGATCGGCTGATAGTGCAGCACGAGCTCACCGTTGTCGACGGCGTAGGAGATAGCACGTTCGAGGTCTGACTCGGTCATGAATTCCTCGACGATTCGGATGGTCTTCAGGTGTGCTCGGTGATGAGCTCGGCGAACGAACGCGAGGTGCCGCGCCGTCGTGTGGCGGCGACAGCTGGTACCCCCGGGGGAATGCCGTCGATCACGCCCGGCGGGGTGTGGAACAGCCACATCGAGATCGAGTGGAATGCGGTCCAGTCGCGCTCCTCCACCTTCATCGACAGGATCTGGTCGCCGCTCGACGGTACGTCGGACCGGCGGACGACGCTCAGCCGCACGGGCGGGGCTCCGCGAAGGAGGAGCTCGACCGCATGGACGGCCGACACCGAGCCCCTCGGGATCCGGACGGCCGCACCCCCGACCGAGAGGTCCACGAGCTCACCGTCGGCCCCGTCGATCAGCACCTCGGCGCGTACCGCGACGCGGTGCGCGTTGCGGCGTGACGTCGCGTAGGCGGGCGCCATGACCCGGACCGCGCCGTAGACCAGGCCGACACCGGCCAGCAGCAGCCAGATGCCGGATGCGACCGTCGCGCCCGCCGTCGCGCGCCACGGCACCCAGCCCAGCACGCCGGCCACCGCGTAGGCCAGGATCGCGAAGACGGCGACGATCAGCACGGTCACGATGAGCGGAGGACGGCCCCGCACTCGCTCGCTGGCCCCCGCCTTCGGGGTCACCGCGAAAGTGAGGGTCCGCCGCGTCATCAGCCACCACAGGCACGAGAAGCCCACCGGGATGCGGAAGATCCGCAGCGCGAACGACGTCGTCAGGTGCAGGTGGTGGCGGAAGAGCCACCGCACGCCCCACATCCGCACCACGAACATCGAGACGAAGACGGCGGCGAAGACGCCTGGGCCCGCCGTCGACGTCTGCGCGCCGCTGAGCAGGATCGCCGCGGGGAGCACGAACATCGCGACCGTGGCGATCCCTTCCAGCCACCACACGGTCCCGCTGAGGTACTCGTAGTAGTTCCGCCACGACAGCCAGCTCTTGGCGGCCCACAGGTGCTCCTTGGCGAGGACCTGCATGGCGCCCAGCCCCCAACGGGTCCGCTGCAGGAGGTACTGCTCCGGTGTCGCGGGCGCCAGCCCCACGGCCAGCGCCTGGTGGTGGTAGACGGTCTTCCACCCCGCCCGGATCAGGCCCAGGGTCGTGTGCATGTCCTCCACGATGGTCTCGGTGGCGATCCCGCCGACCTCACGCAGCGCCCGCGTGCGGAGCACGGAGGTCGAGCCGCACCAGAACGGTCCGGCCCCGTCCTTGTTCCGCGACGCCATCAGGACGTGGAAGAAGATGCCTTGCTCGCCGGTGACCCCGTCGTCGTCGAACGCCCCGGAGTTGTAGAACGTCTGAGGCCCCTGGACGAGGGCGACGTCGGGATCGTCGAACCAGCCCAGCGTCGCGGTGAGGAACGTCGGCAGCGGGACGTGGTCGCAGTCCAGCACCGCGATGACGTCGAAGTCGCCGCGTCCCGCTGCTGTGCCGTCTGCTGCCGTGCTGTCTGCTGCCGTGCTGTCTGCTGCCGTGCTGTGTGCCGCCTCCTGGGCCATCAGGCCGAGAGCATGGTTGAGATTGCCCGCCTTGGCGTGGTTGTGGACCGGCCGACGGACATAGCGAGCGCCGTACGCCTCGCACATCTCGGCGACCCAGTCCCGATCGCCGTCGTCGAGCACCCAGGTCTCGTGGGACGGCTCCAGCGCGCAGGCAGCCGCGACCGTGGGCGCGATGACCTCGACCGGCTCGTCGTAGGTGGGAATCAGGACGGCGACCCTCATTCCCGCAGGAAGGTCGCGGACCGGTGCCGGGGCGCGGCAGTCGATGTTCCACAGCGTGACCAGACGGATCGTCAGACCAAGGACGGGGATCGCCTCGAAGCTCACCAGCACCCAGGCCGCGGCCTCGTTCCACCCTCCCGTCGGCATGGTGAACGTGATCCGCCACCACAGGTACGTCACGAGGGCCCCGATCGCGAGGACGCCGCCGACCCGGGCGAGCCGGCGGCCGCGCGGCGACTCGGGCCGAGGCGCGCCGAGCAGGTAGGCCCAGCCGGCCAGGTCGCTCGCCGGCTCGACCGAGGCCGCGACACCCCGCGCCCGCGTCGGGACGGGGCTGGCGTTTCTGGTGGTGCTGGGTCCGGTGGTGCTGGGTCCGGGTCCGGCGCTGGGGGAGCTTCCGCTCGGGTTCGGGCTCATGGGCGTCCCCTCGACGAGGCTTTTCACCCCACGGTAGGTGAGAACCGGTGCAACGGCCCGACGAGCCCGCCGCCCCGGTCAGGGCGCTCGGCGCGTAGCTGTGAGGTCCCCGCCCTTCGCGGGAGTCTTCGAGGTGGTCCGGTCGCGCTCCGGCCTCGCAGTCACAGGGCCGGCAGTCACAGGGCTGACGGTCACAGGGCGGGCAGTCACATGCCCCGTGCCGAACTGCCGGGACAGGGCGCCGCGCAGCCGCTCGCGCCCGCTGAGGTGCCCCTTGTCGTCCGGGCGGCCGGGTGCGGGCGGCACGGCCGCGACGGACAGGCGCGCACGTTCGGCCTCGTCGGCCGGCTGGTGGATCTCGGCGTACCCGCCGTTCGGCATCCGCACGATGCGGCCCGTCTCGTGCCCGTGCAGCGCGATCTCGCGGTCCTTGCGCTGCAGCCCGATGCAGACGCGCCGGGTCACCTCGAACGCCAGCGGGGGGCCGATGATCAGCGCCACCTGCAGCGTCGTGATGATCGTCTCGAACGAGACGCTGAACTCGGTCGAGACGATGTCGGCGCTCGCGGCGCCCCACAGGATCCCGTAGAACAGCGCCCCGGCGACGCCGATCCCGGTGCGCACGGGGACGTTCCTCGGCCGGTCGAGCACGTGGTGCAGGTCGCGGTCCTGGGTGACCCACGCCTCGACGTACGGGTAGACGATCAGCAGCCCGAAGTAACCGGCGACCACGAGCAGGGGAACCAGCGTCGCGAAGGTCACCGTCCAGCCCAGCCACTCGGTCTCCCAGCCGGCCGGGACGAGACGCAGGGCGCCGTCGAGGAAGCCCATGTACCAGTCGGGCTGGCTCCCCGCGCCGACCTCGCCCACGGACGCCGGCCCGTAGGTCCAGACCGGGCTGATCGTGGACGTCGCCCCGAGCAGGACCACCACCGCACCGGTCAGGCCGACCATGCCCGCGGCGCGGAGCGCGGCGTCGGGCCACAGCCGCAGCCCGAGCGAGGCCGGCGCGCCCGGGGTCGGCGCGCGCAGGGCCGGTTCCGCCTGCCCGTGCCGGACGGCGAGCGCGGCGCGCACGACCATGACCAGGACCAGCAGCCCCGGTGCGATCCAGGCGTGCACGGGGTAGAGGTTCTCGATGATCTGGCCGGGGAACGGCCCGCCGAACATCCAGCTCGCCACCCAGGTGCCGATGAACGGGATGCTGAGGACCACACCCTCCACGATCCGCAGGCCGGTGCCCGAGAGCATGTCGTCCGGCAGGGCGTAGCCGCTCCACCCGGCGGCGAGCACCAGGACGAAGGCCACGACCAGGAGCACCCAGCTCAGCCGTCGCGGACGGCGGAACCCGCCGCTGAAGAACGTGATCAGGAGCTGCATGATCATCGACGCCGGCATGACGAGCGCCGCCCAGTGGTGCGTCTGGCGCAGGAGCAGGCCCCCCGTCTGCTCGAACGAGATGCGCATCGTCGAGGCGAAGGCCTCGGTCACGGTGGCGCCCTGGAGGGGTCCGTAGGGCCCGTCATAGGTGACGAGCTCGTTCGACGGCGTGTACCAGGTCGCCAGCAGCACCCCCGTGACGGCCAGGTAGAGCAGGCAGGCGAACGTGACGACGCCGAACAGGTTCGACCAGCGCAGGTGCACGCGGCGTCGGCCCAGGTCGGTGGCGAACGCGCGGACGGCGGCGGCCACGGCGCGTGGGCCGGAGCCCGCGCGCTTGCGGGCCCGGCGTCCGCCTGGGTCAGCCTGCATCGCGCACCACGCTCAGCTCGGGCCGGGTGTCGGTGGCGACGTCGGCCGGGGTGCCGGACACGGTGCTGGCGGCGACCTCGGCGCCGTCGACCCGGGTGCCGTCGACCCGCGCGAGGTCGGCCCGTGCGCCGTCGATCCCCGCGAACGGGTCGCCGCCCGCGAGGAACGCGGCCCGCGGCCGCTGCACCGTGGCGAGCGGGATGATGTCCCGCCCGAAGAGCACCGCGGACACCCAGACCAGCAGGACCCGGATCTTGCGTTCCCAGGTCGGCACGGCCAGGACGTGGTAGCCGCGGTGCATCAGCCAGGCCACGAACCCCTTGATGACGAGGCGGCGGTACTGGAAGATCCCGTGCCCGATGCCGAGGGTCGCCACCGTGCCGAGGCTGTGGTGGATGTACGGGCGCACCTTCTTGCCGCGCAGGTCGGCGACCAGGTTGGCTGCCAGCAGCTTGCCCTGGCGGACGGCGTGCTGCGCGTTCGGCACCGTGCGCGCGCCCGGCACCGGCGAGGCCAGGTCGGGGACGGCGGCGTTGTCGCCGGCGGCCCAGGCGTGGGGCACTATCTGGTCGGCTGCCCCCGGCTCGTCGGTGCCGACGCGGAGGTCGGCGCGGACCCGGACCAGACCGCGCTCGTCGACCGGCAGGTCAGTGTTGCGGGCGACGACGGGGTTGCTCCCGTTGCCGGCCGCCCAGATCAGGAGCCCGTTGCCGTACGACTCACCGGTGGAGAGCATGATCCGGCCGTCCGTGGCCGAGACGACCTGCGTGCCGAGGTGGATGCGCGCGCCCCGGCGCTTCAGGTGCTCCACTACCCAGCGGCCCGGCTCGTCGGTGACCTCGGGCAGGATCCGCTTGTTCGCGTCGACGAGGTGGAAGCTCAGGTCGTCCCGGCCGAGCTCCGGGTAGGCGTGCAGCAGGCTCGTGGCCAGGGACAGCAGCTCGCCGAAGACCTCGACGCCGGTGAACCCGCCGCCGACGACGGTGACCGTCAGCAGGTTGCGGCGTCGCACTCCCGGCGGGAGCAGCGCGGCCCGGTCGAACGCGGTCAGGAGCTGGTCGCGGATCGCCACCGCCTCTTCCACGTGCTTGAGGCCGATCGCCTCCTGCTCGATCCCGGGGACCGGGAACGTCCGGGTCACGGCGCCCGCGGTGACGACGATCGTGTCGTACGCGATCTCCCGCAGGGCGCCGTCGTTGGTGCGGACGGTGGCCGTGCGGTGCGCGTGGTCGATCGACGTCGTGTGGCCGGCGATGATGGTGGTGCGCCGCAGATGCCTGCGCAGCGACACCATGACGTGCCGCGCCTCGATCGAACCGGCCGTGACCTCGGGCAGGAACGGCTGGTAGGTCATGTAACCGTGCGGGTCGACGAGGGTCACGTCGGCCTCGCCCCGGCGGAGCTTCTTCTCCAGTCCCCATGCGGTGTAGAAGCCCGCGTAGCCGCCGCCGACGATCAGAATCTTCTCTGAGGTCTTCCCTGAGGTCTTCTCCATGACACCCTCCTGGTGGTCTTACTCGTTCGACAACGCAGGGCGACGGGATGTGACGTGGTGGTGGTCACATCACGGGCGGACGGCGGGCATGGCAGGGGAGCCGCGCGAGCCACGGACAACCTGAACCTGGATCCGGTTCCGGGCCGCGCACACGCTGGTGAGGACAGCACAGCCAGCCGTGAGAGGACCCCCCGTGAGCAAGAACCAGCCAGCCCCGCGAGACCCGGCCCCGAGCCGCCGGGCCCGGAAGCGGAAGTACACCGACGTCGTCGTGCCGGACCTGACCGGTAAGCGCGCCGTCGTGACCGGGGCCAGCGACGGGATCGGCCTCGGCCTCGCCGAGCGCCTCGCGCGGGCCGGCGCCGAGCTCGTGCTGCCCGTGCGGAACCCCGCCAAGGGCGCGGCGGCCGTCGAGCGGCTGCGGGCCGCCGTCCCCGGCGTGGCCGTCACCACCCGCCTGGGAGACCTCGCGTCGCTCGACTCGGTGGCGGCGCTCGCCGATGCCCTCCTGGCCGACGGCCGGCCGATCGACCTGCTGATCGCGAACGCCGGCGTGATGACCCCGCCGGTCCGGAACACGACGGCGGACGGGTTCGAGCTCCAGCTCGGCACCAACCACCTCGGGCACATGGCCCTGGTCGGCCGGCTGCTGCCGCTGCTGAGCAGCTCCCGGGCACGCGTGACCACCATGTCCAGCGCGGCCGCGCGGTTAGGGCGCCTCGACTGGAACGACCTGAACAGCGAGCAGGCCTACTCGCCGGTGCGCGCCTACAACCTCTCGAAGCTCGCCCAGCTCATGTTCGCCCTGGAGCTGGACCGCCGCAGCCGGGCGCACGGCTGGGGGATCGTCAGCAACGCCGCCCATCCGGGCACGACGTACAGCGGCCTGTACACCGCGGGTGCAGCGCTGGCCGGCGGCGGGCAGGGCAGCACTGAGCAGGGGAGTGCCGAGCCGCCGAAGATCGACGCCGTGATGCGCCGGCTCCTCACGCTGGGGGTGTTCGTGCAGCCCGTCGAGCAGGGACTGCTGCCCGCGCTGCAGGCGGCCACCGACCCGTCGGCCGACGGCGGGACGTTCTACGGGCCCGACGGCGTTGGCCACTTCACGGGTAGCTCCGCGCGGCAGCGCGTCTACCGTGCCGCCACCGACGAGGCGGCGGCCGCCCGGCTGTGGGCGGTCTCCCAGGCGATGACGGGTGTCCGCTTTCCAGGTGGTGTGCCGGATGCCGCACCGGTGTCAGATGTCGCACCCGAAGCGGCGTCCGCGGAACGAGGTTGAGGTGAGGGCGATGGACCGCGAGCAGCTCGGTGACTTCCTGCGCACGCGCCGGGAGGCGCTCCAGCCCGAGGACGTGGGGCTGCCGCGCGGGCCGCGCCGGCGCACGAGCGGGTTGCGGCGCGAGGAGGTCGCGGCGCTGAGCGGCGTCTCGGTGGACTACTACAGCCGCATCGAGCAGAGCCGGGGGCCGGTCCCGTCGGAGCAGGTGCTCGCGGCCGTCGCCCACGGGCTGCACCTCACGCTCGAGGAGCGCGACCGGCTCGTGGAGCTCGCCGGGCACGCCCTGCCCCGGCGGGTCCAGCGCGGGGACCACGTCAACGCCGGGATGATGCGGATCCTGGACGGGCTGGCCGACGTGCCCGCGCAGGTCGAGAACGTCTTGGGCGTGACCCTCCGCCAGACGCGTCTGGCTGCGGTGCTCCTCGGCGACGAGACCTCGTACACCGGTCCGGAGCGCGCCCGGGTCTACCGGTGGTTCACCGACCCGCGCAGCCGCGACCGGATCCCCGAGGAGGACCACGACCGGCACAGCCGCACGCTCACGGCCAGGCTGGCCGCCGTCCACGCGCAGACCGGCGCGAAGTCACCGGCGGGAGAGCTCGCCGCAGGGCTGCGCGGCCGCAGCCCGCAGTTCGCGCGGCTGTGGGACGAGCACCCCGTCGTCGGGCCCTACTGCGAGCCCAAGCGGCTGAACCATCCCGAGGTAGGCCTCGTGGAGCTGCACGGGCAGACCCTGCTGGACCCGGACCAGTACCAGGCGCTGACGGTGTTCACCGCGGTCCCGGGGACCGAGAGCCACGAGCGGCTCCGCCTGCTCTCGGTGGTCGGCGCGCTTTGACCCAGGTGTTCAGCCGGTAGAGCGGCGAACGCCGACCGGGCTGGAGGGTCCCGGCCGGCGTCCGCCTGCTGTTGCTGCTCAGACGGCCCTTACTCCTTGGTCGCCTCGACGGCGGCGAGGATCGTCTCGGCCACGAGGACCGGGTGCGACACCGAGATCGCGTGCGATGCCCCCGGAACGGAGGTGGTCGAGCGGGCACCGGCCCGGGTGGCCATGAACCGGATCAGCTCGGCCGGGATGTTGCGGTCGGCGTCGCCGAACACGAACCACGAGGGAACCGTCTGCCACGCCGGCTCGGACGTGGGCAGGCCGTCGGTGAGGGCGGCCTCGGTCACCGGCCGCTGGGTCGCAGCCATCAGGGTGGCGAGGTCGTCGTCGACGTCGGCGGCGAACTGCTCGCCGAACACCTCCGGCCGGATGGCGAGCTCGTTTCCGCCCGTCGAGACGGGGTAGGCCGTCAGCGCCTCGCCGAGGGTGCTGCCCGGGAACTTCGAGGACAGCGTGAACGCGTTCTCCCCGGTCTCGGGTGCGAAGGCGGCGACGTAGACCAGGCCGACGACCTTCGGGTTGCCGGCGGCCGCCTCGGTGGCGACGAACCCGCCGTACGAGTGCCCGACCAGGACGACGGGCCCCTCGATCGACGCGATGACGTCGCGCACGTACTGGGCGTCACCCGCGACGGAGCGCAGCGGGTTGGCTGCCGCGACGACGGGCACCATCTGCTGCTGGAGGTGTCCGACGACGGCGTTCCAGCTCGACGAGTCGGCGAACGCCCCGTGGACGAGGACGACGGTGGGGGTCGGGTTGGGCTTGGTCATGACAGTTCTCCCTTGCTGTCGAGTGCACTGCTGTTGAGCGCACCGCTGTCGAGGTCTTCCTTGTTGAACGCCTTGCGCAGGACGTGGACCGCCTGCTCCAGGGCGGCGACGGTCGCGGCGGTGCCGCGGACGGGGTTGAGCATCAGGAAGTCGTGGATCGTGCCGTTGTAACGGATGCTCGTCGTCGGGACGCCGGCCGCGGTCAGGTTCCGCGCGTACGCCTCGCCCTCGTCCCGCAGCACGTCGTTCTCGTCGACGATCACGAACGCCTCGGGCAGGCCCGCGAGGTCCTCGGCGGTCGCCCGCAGCGGGGACGCCGTGATCTCGGCGCGCCGGTCGAAGTCGGGCAGGTAGGCGTCCCAGAACCACGCCATCGCCTTGGCGGTCAGGTGCGGGCCGTCGGCGAACTCGCGGTAGCTGTCGGTGCTCTGCGCGGCATCGGTCACCGGGTAGTACAGCGACTGGTGGACGAACGTCACGTCGCCGCGCTGCTTGGCCAGGATCGCGAGCGCGGCGGCCATGTTCCCGCCCACGGAGTCGCCGGCGACGGCGAGCCGCGCGGCGTCCAGGCCCTCGGAGGCGCCGTCGTGCGTGATCCACCGGGCGGTGGCGTAGGCCTGCTCGATGGCCACCGGGTACTGCGCCTCCGGCGACCGGGTGTACTCCACGAAGACGACCGCAGCGCCGACGCCGACAGCCAGGTCGCGCACCAGCCGGTCGTGGGTGGTCGTCCCGCCGAGGACCCAGCCGCCGCCGTGGACGTAGAGGATGGTGGGCAGGAGCCCCTGGGCTGCGCCGGGGGTGCCGGCCGGCTTGACGATGCGGACCCGCACCTCGCCGACCTCTGAGCCGACCCCTGAGCCGATCTCCGTGGGGACGGTGATCCACTTCTCGTCGACATCGGGCTTCTCGACCGGTGCCGACTGGACGTCGTCCAGGAGCTTCCGGGCGCCTTCGACGCCCAGCTGGTAGACGAACGGGGGCCTGGCTGTCGCGTCGGCAAACGCCTGGGCTGCCGGCTCGAGCACGTGCTCACTCATAGATTGCTCCTTGCTCGGTTTGTGCTGCTCGGTTTCTGCTGCCTCGGTTGTGCTGCCTCGGTTGTGCTGCATGGATCTGGTGGGGTGAAATCCTGGGCTCGTATCCGTTGCGTCCGGTTTGCGCTGCGACAGACGCGGATCGCGGTGAGACGTTTGATTTCCGAGGCCTGATCGCCTAGGCCTCCGTCTTGACGGGTGTCTGACCGGAATCTGACCGGCCTCGCACGTACGACCGGCTGGGGGCTCCGGCTGTGACGGCATCCATCACAAGGAGAGTCATGACGACATCGGACGTCTTGGACCTGGACGCAGAGCTGGCCTCAGACCTGGATTCGGACCTGGAGCCGGAGCTGGATGAAGCCGCCGCCATGTTCACGGGGGTCCGGCCGCAGCTTTTCGGGATCGTCTACCGCATGCTCGGTTCGGCGGCCGAGGCCGAGGACGTGCTGCAGGAGCTGTGGATCCGGTGGCACACGACGGACCGGTCCGTCGTCATGAACCCGGAGGTCTTCCTGACGACGACGGCCACGCGGCTCGCCATGATCGTGCTGCACAGCGCCCGGTCCCGCCGCGAGACGTACACCGGGCCCTGGCTCCCGGAGCCGGTCGATACGAGCGAGGACACCGCGCTCGGCGTGGAACAGGTGGAGGCGCTGGACGTGGCGCTGCTGGTCCTGCTGGAACGCCTCCCACCGACCGCACGCGCCGCGTTCGTGCTCCGGGAGGCGTTCGGCTACGCATACGCCGACATCGCGCGAATCGTCCAGCTCCCGCAGGCGGCCGCGCGCCAGCTCGTCAGCCGCGCCCGGAAGCGCATCGCCCAGGGCAAGCGGACCACCGTCGTCCCGAGCAAGCGCCGAGCGCTCCTGGAGGCGTTCGTGGCGGCCGCCCGGGCCGGCGACCTGGCGGGCCTGGAGCGGCTGTTCGCCGAGGACGTCGTCAGCCGGGCCGACAGCGGCGGCGTCGTGCGGCTGGCGGCGCGGGTCCCCGTCGTCGGACGCCGGAAGGTGGCCCGCCTCCTGCAGGCCTGCGCCGAGATCTTCTGGACCGGCGTCACCGCGTGGCCGCTGGAGGTCAACGGCGAGATCGCGATGGGCCTCGAGCGGCACGGCGAGCTGTTCTGCGTCCTGACGCTCACGGCGTCGGACGGCGGCGTCGACGAGATCCTGTGGCAGATGAACCCAGCCAAGCTCGAGCGGGTCAGGCGCTCGTGGTCGCCGAGCTTCGCCGCCGACGACGGATGACGGCGCGCCCGTCGCCGCACTACCTTGAGGCATGACCAGCGCGACCCCGCCCGGACCGGGCGGCCCTGATCCTGCGGGCCCCGACTCTGCGGGCCCCGACTCTGCAGGCTACAACTCTGCAGGCCCCGACTCCGCCGCCTCTGGCGGCCCTTCCTCTGCAGGCCCTTCCTCTGCCGGCCCGGGCGCCGTCCTGACCCCTGGATTCCACGGCCGGGCGCGTCCCGAAGGCGTGACCCTGCCGCCGGGCCAGTACGCGGAGGAGGGGTTTCCCGTCCTCTCTGCCGGACCCACGCCCAACGTCGGCACCGCGACCTGGACATTCACCGTCACCAACGAGGCGGGCGCCACGAAGTCGTGGACGTGGGCGGACCTGATGGCGCTGCCCCAGGACGAGGCGACGGTGGACATCCACTGCGTCACCCGCTGGTCCAAGGTCGGCACCCGCTGGCGCGGGGTCTCCCTCGACGTCCTGCTCGCCGACGTCGACTCCACCGCCGACTTCGCGATGGTCGGCTCCTACGGCGGCTACACGACCAACCTGCCGGTCGCCGACCTGCTGGGCGGCAAGGCGTGGATCGCGCACACCTTCGACGGCGCGCCGCTGCACCCCGAGCACGGCGGCCCCGCCCGGCTGCTGGTGCCGCACCTGTACTTCTGGAAGTCGGCCAAGTGGGTGCGCTCGCTGACGCTCATGCCGACGGACCGCCCGGGCTTCTGGGAGAAGCTCGGCTACCACGACCTGGGCGACCCGTGGCGCGAGCAGAGGTACCAGGGTGAATGAAGCTCAGCGCGTGGCTCAGTCCGTAGAGACACAGGCTGCGGGTGCTCAGGATGGCGATGGGCAGCGTGCGCGGCTCGGCGAGCGTTACGCCGTCCGCTCCGGATGGCAGGTGGCCACGCTGGTGGAGCGGCGGATCGAGAGCCCGTCGGCGGCGACCCTGGTGCTCGACGTCCAAGGCTGGCCGGATCACCAGGCCGGTCAGCATCTCGACGTGCGCCTCACCGCAGCCGACGGGTACACCGCCGAGCGCTCGTACTCCCTCGCGAGCGGACCCTCTGTGGCGAGCGGTTCGACGCCGTCGGGCAGCGGGCGGGTCGAGATCACCGTCCAGCGGGTGGCCGACGGCGAGGTGTCGCCGTACCTCGTCGACGCCTTCCCGCTCGGGGCCGCGATCGAGGTCCGCGGGCCTATCGGCGGTTGGTTCGTCTGGGACGCCGCCCGCGACGCCGGCACGCCGGTGTTTCTCCTGGCCGGCGGCTCGGGGCTGGTCCCGGTGATGTCGATGGTGCGCGCGCGGCGTCAGGCCGGAGACCGTACCCCGTTCCGCCTCGTCTACTCGGTGCGGACGGCGGAGGACCAGCTGTACCCGGACGAGCTGGAGGCGCTCACCGCCCGCGGCGACGGCTTCGAGGCCAGCACGATCTTCACGCGGGCGGTCTCGCTCAAGGCCCTGCGCGGTCCGCGGCGGCTCACCGCGTCGGAGCTGGCCTCATGGGGCTGGCCGCCAGAGCTGGAGCCGAAGGTGTACGTCTGCGGGCCCACGGGTTTCGTCGAGGCCGTCTCGCGGATGCTCGTCGCCCAGGGCCACGACCCGGCCCGGGTCCGCACCGAGCGGTTCGGCCCCGCGGGCGGCTGAGGGCGCCGCAGTGCAGAAAAGTGACGGGACTCAGAAATGAGTGTACTCTGAAACCCGGGACGGGAGATCCGCCTCCACGACCACAACGGTCAGCACAGTGAACGGAGCGGACCCATGTCCGAGCAGAGCACCATCACCTTCGAGCGCACCACGCCCCAGATCGCGCGGATCACGTTCGCGAACCCGCCCGTGAACCTGATCGTCGGCGACACCGTCCGGCGACTCGACGAGATCACCCGAGAGCTGGAGACCGATCCGGACATCCAGGTCCTTGTCTTCGACAGCGGCACGCCGGACTTCTTCTTCAACCACTTCGACCTCGCGGCCGCGGCCGAGTTCCCGACGCCGGAGGGCGAGGGTGCGGTGCCGATCTGGACGGAGATCGTGCTGCGGCTGTCCAAGGCCCCGTACATCACGATCGCGTCCATCCGGGGCCGGACGCGCGGCGGCGGCGACGAGCTCGCCCTCGCGCTCGACCTGCGCTACGCGAGCCGCGAGAACGCGATCTTCGGTCAGCCGGAGGTCGGCGGCGGCCTGCTGCCGGGTGGCGGTGGCACCGAGCGGCTGCCCCGGTTCCTCGGCCGCGATCGGGCTCTCGAGGTGATCCTGAGCAGCGACGACTACGACGCCGAGACCGCCGAACGCTGGGGCTGGGTGACACGGGCGCTGCCCGACGCCGAGCTCGACGGCTTCGTCGACACCATGGCCGCTCGCCTCGCCTCGTTCGACCGGACCTCCCTCGCGTCGGCCAAGGCCATGGTGAACCGCGCGTCACTGCCGCCGGACGCCGACCTCGTGACCGCGTACGGCGAGTTCGAGCGCTCGCTCACTCTGCCCGGATTTCTTTCCCGCGCCGAGGGGTTCCAGGCCATCGCCGCCCAGCTCGGGATCGATCTCGAGTACAAGCTCGGCGAGTACCTCGGGATG
The DNA here is from genome assembly GCF_042670845.1 of Promicromonospora sp. NPDC057138. Lineage (NCBI taxonomy): Bacteria > Bacillati > Actinomycetota > Actinomycetes > Micrococcales > Promicromonosporaceae > Promicromonospora > Promicromonospora sp. NPDC057138. The sequence goes on from NZ_JBHUUX010000044.1 coordinate 26,350, forward strand.
GGCAGCCGGCAGGCCTGAGCCGTCGGCCTGTCGTTTTCGACGCCGTTGCATCCGGCGGCGTACCGGTGCCGTCGACAGGGTCGCCCGATCCGTGCGGCCCGGTCGACGCCTCCGAGACCGTCGTCGGACATGCATCGGTCGTCGGTCGCGTACCAGTGTGCCTTGGTGGTCATCTGCTGGTGGTGTCGGTTTCCGTGTGGATGGGTTGGCCGTGGCGGTCGGTGAAGTGCCAGCCGTTGTCGTAGTGCATGGTGATGTGGTGGGTGTCGACGAGGTCGTGGTGGTGGTAGCAGAGCAGGGCGGCGTTGGCCGCGCTGGTGTGGCCGCCGTCGGCCCAGTGGGTCTCGGCGTGGTGGACCTCGCAGCGTGAGGGTGGTTGGTCGCACTGTCCCAGTACGCAGTGTTTGTCGCGGGCGATGACGGCACGCCGCAGCTGTCCGGTGATGGTGCGTTGGGCGCGTCCGACGTCCAGGATCTGGGAGTCGGGGCCGAACACGATCCGGGTGACCTGGCTGTCGCACGCGATCCGGCGCAGCAGGCTGGTCGGGACCGGGCTACCGGTCTCCGTGAACACCGCCGGCGCCTTCACGTTCGGCACGTTCGGCACGTTCGGACTGCTCGGCGTGCCTGCTGGCCCGGTCGTGCCCGGTGTGCCGGTCGTGCCGGTCTGGTTGGTGCCGGTCGCTGTGCCGGTCATGGTGTTCTTGGTGGTGCGCTTGGTGGTGCGGTTGGTGATGCGGTTCTTGGTGGCGAGGGCCTGCAGCTCGGTCCAGGACACGGTCACCGACACGTGCGGACGCACGGACGCGCCAGTACCGGTGTGTCCGTTGTCCAGCACGACCCGGGCCAGGTCCGCCAGCGCCTGACCGCGACGCTGCCCCGGGGTGCGGTCATCCCCGGGCGCGGGTGCGCCCATGACGGAGCCGAGCGCGGTCGTCACGGCCAGCCCGTGCTCCTCGGTCAGGAACCCCGACACGTGATACCCACCCATCGTCGGGGACACGTCCAGATACTCCCGGTCCTTCGCCCTGGAGTACCCGCGCTCGTCCGCCTCAGGGTCCGCGTGCCGCGCGAAGTACCGCACCAGACCACGGAACCGGTCCGGACCGTTCTGCGTCGACCAGTCCAGCAGCTGCTCCTCCCACGTCGGCGAACCCACCCCAGCGGCCCCAGCCACGGCAAGGTCCTCCAGTGTCGGATCGGCAGGCGTGGGGTCGTCGGGGCCGGGCGCGTCACCGTCGTCGGCATCCGTGCCGCCCGTTCCAAGCTCGTCCATTCCAGGCTCGTCGGTAGCGGACTCGCCGGTAGCGGAATCGTCGGGTGCGGACGGTTCGACGAGGCCCACGTCGACCGCCGGCGCGCCGAGCGCTTCGATGCGCTCGGGGCTGGTGGTCGCGACATCGACCAGAGCCCGGACCTTGTCCCTGCCGATCCGACCGGACAACGCCGCCGTCAGCGTCGCGGGCAGATGATCCCGCAACGCCCGGCTCATCCGAACCTCGGCCCTGGCCGTCACGGTCTGCACATCCTCCGTCCGGGCCAGCCAGACCGCGAACGTCCTCGCACCGGTCTGTGCCCACAACCCCGCCGCCTCGATCCGGGGAAGCACCGACCATCGCACCGCATCCAACCGGACACCCGCCACCCGCAACCGTGCCGAAGCATCCACCAGACGCGAGACCCCCACCGCTCCACGCGAACCCAGACCGCCATCCTCCGGTGTGTCCGGGGCCACCGACCCGGGCAGCTCGTCCAGCAGCGACTCGATATCGGTCAGCACGTCCTCCACAGGGCGCGGGCCACCGCCGCCACACTGGTTCGCTGCCATGGACCCCACCCCCTTCCCGCACACGCCCGAACAGGTTCGGCACGCCTGAACGCGCCCCAGCAGGATGCCCCTGGTCGGACCTCTTGCCTGCCTCGATACTATCGAACAGACGTGCGCATGGATGGATGGAAACAGAATCTGTGGATAACCCTTCGGCAGGTCTCCAACCGTCTGTAAGAGGGCCCGCGACGGCTTCTCCAGAGCGCGCCGCGGGCCCGATCGGCTGGACTCGCGCCCGCCGGCCGCCCTCAGACGTCCAGCAGCACCCGCACGTCCCACGGACCCAGCTCCAGCTCGGCGCCCGCGGCCAGCTCCTCGCCGCTGATCACGTCGCGCACCGCGCCGGGCAGCACGAACGTGCTCGGCTCCCACGACCACGAGTGCACGAACCGCACCCGCTGACCGGCCGGGTTGGTCGCGCCGGTGACGGTCTGGGACGGCGCCTGCGGCCGCCACAGCGGCCGGTCGCCCGCCGGCTTCTCCGACGATGCCGGCTTCTCTGACGACGACGCCGGCCCGCCCACCGCCGTCGTCCCGCCCTGGACCGCGTGCCCGCTGTGCTCCACCACCCAGGCCAGCACCGTCCTGGCCAGTGCCGGGTCGGGGATGGTGCCGACCGTGGTCACCCGGCCGGCGCCGTGCGCGCGGGTCGTCACGGCCGGCCACCGGCCGAAGTGCGGGTGGTCGTAGCGGACGAGCACGTCGGCGTCGAGCACCTGCAGGCTGTCGACCCAGCTCGTCGCGCGGGCGTCGTCCGGCACATCGAGGCCCCCGAGCCCGTCGACACCGTCCGCGCCGCGCACCACCAGCGGCGTGTCGATGCTCGCGAACTCGTCGTAGAAGACGCCGGCCGCCTCGCTCAGGTGCGCGGGCTTGCGCTCCGCCCTGGCGCGCGCCTCCTCGTCCTCGTACCCGGTGCGGATGCCGAGCACGAGGTGACCACCGGCCGCCGCGTACCGCTCCAGCCACTGGAGCCAGGCGTCGTCGGCGATCGTGATGCCGGCCGCGACCAGCACCGGCTGCTCGGCCGCCACCTCCTCGGGGCTGCTGTCGGTGAGCTGGGCGTCGTGCAGCAGCCGCGCCTGCAGGCCGGCGTCGAACGCGCCCCGGTAGAAGGCGTCGAAGATCCGGTGGTAGCCCTGCTTGTCGGGCCCGGCGCCCCCGCCGATCTGGGGGAACTCCGCGAGCGACCACTTGCTCGGGTTGGACCAGACGAGCGCGACGTCGGTGTCCGGGGTCAGGTTCGCGACGGTGGCGCCGGCGGCGCGCAGCTCGCTGCCGAGCGCCGCGATCTGCTGGTACGTCCGCCCGGGCTCCAGCGAGTGCGGGAGGATCCCGCCCCAGTACGTCTCGGTGCCGTAGGGCAGCGTGTGCCAGTGCCAGTACTCGATCATCGTGGCGCCGCGGGAGACCAGCGCCCAGGCCACCTGCCGCCACTGGCCGTCGTAGGCGGGCTCGTTCTGGTGGGGTCCGCCGATCGCCGACGCGTTGGTCTCCGTGACGAGGTAGGGCGCCTGCTTCGAGGAGTACATGCGGTCCGCCATCGCGTAGAGCGACCACGTGCCCGTGGCCATCCAGGAGTCGTCCTGGTCGACGGTCAGGGGCAGGGCCAGGTGGTCTCGCATGCGGTAGTACGGGTTGCCGGCGGTGACGTCGAGCTCGCGGGTGAGCGCGTCGTCCTGCACGGTCGGGCGCTCGTAGGAGATGCAGGTGGTGACGAACTGGTCCTCGCGGGCGTACTCGCGGACGACGTCGGCCTGCCAGCCGATGAAGTCCGTCGTGAGCTCCGCCTGGAACCGGCGCCAGGCGAGCGCGTACTGCGGCTGCCAGTTGCCCGACGGCGTCCACAGGTCCGCCCAGGTCGAGAGGCGGTGCGACCAGTACGTCAGGCCCCACTCGTCGTTCAGCCGCTCGACCGTGCCGTACCTGGTGCGCAGGTGGTCCACGAACCGCTCGAAGACCTGCCGGTTGTGGAAGATCTCGTTGCCCGGCTCGTTGTCCACCTGGTACCCGACGACGGCGGGGTGCTGGGCGTACCGGGCGACGACGGCGCGGATGATCCGCTCGGCATGGAACAGGAACGCCGGGTGGGTGTAGTCGATCTCCTGGCGCGCGCCCCAGCCCATCGCCTTCCCGTCCCGGCGGACGACGTTGATCTCCGGGTACAGCCGGGCCAGCCACATCGGCACCGCGTAGGTCGGGGTGCCGAGGATCACCTTGATGCCCCGCTCGTGGGCACCGTCGAGCACGGGCTGCAGCCAGTCGAGGTCGAAACGGCCGTTCTCCGGCTCCCAGGTGGACCAGACCGACTCGCCGACTCGGATCACCGTGAATCCCGCCTCGACCATCAGGTCGAGGTCGCGCGCCAGGCGTCGTGCGCGGCGGTCCTCGGTGCTCAGGTCCTCGGGGCGGTGGTACTCGTAGTAGTAGGCGGCGCCGAACAGGACCCCGTCGTTCAGGTGGTGCAGTGCGCTCATGCTGTCCTCTCAGGTGGTGGTGCTCGGGTGGCTCGTGAAGTGGCGGACGGCGGTCACGACTCCGATCACGACGGCGGCGGTGCCGTGCTCTCGCGGACGACGAGCTGGGCGGGGACCAGCCGGCGCCGCTCGGCCGGGGGCCGGCCCTCGATGGTGCGCACCAGGCGGTGCACCGCCAGGCGGGTGACCTCGGCAAAGTCCTGGCGCACCGTCGTCAGGGGAGTGGAGAGGAACTCGGCCTCGGGGGCGTCGTCGAACCCCACGATGCTGACGTCGTGTGGGACCCGCAGGCCGGCCCGCTCGACGGCCCGGATGGCTCCGATGGCCATGTGGTCGTTGGCGGCGAAGATCGCGGTGACGCCGCCGCGGCGCAGCAGCTCGGTGGCGGCCTCGTACCCGGACCGGGGGGTCCAGTCGCCGTGCACGGCGGGCGGCTCCTCGACCCCGGCGTCGGACAGGGCGCCGCGCCAGCCCGCGATGCGCCGGGCCGTGGCCGACCACCCCTCCGTGCCGCCGATGTGGTGCACCGTGCGGTGCCCGAGCGCGAGCAGGTGCTCGGCCGCGGACCGGGCCCCGGCCATCTCGTCGGCGCCCATCACGAACTCGTCGGGGCGCGCGTCCGCCTCGGGGGTGCTGGGGGTGGTGGATCCGGCTTTCGGGGAGCCGAAGCTCAGCACGGGCAGCCCGTGCGGGATCCGCAGGTCGGGGTGGCCCAGGTCGATCGGCTCGGAGAGCACGAGACCCGCGATGTCCTGGGTGACGAGCTCGTCGATGGCGGCCTGCAAGTCGGCCACACCGTTGCCCTGGGTGCGGGCGACGCTCAGGTAGTAGCCCGAGCCGCGCAGGGCGCTGTCGACGCCCTCCAGGATCGACGCCGGGCCGTACAGCGCCGTGCTCGGCGTGACCATGCCGATGCGCTGGTTGCGGCGGGTCACCAGGGCGCGCGCCGCGGCGTTCGGGCGAAAACCCATCTCCTCGATGGCCGCCTGGACCTTGGCCCGGATCGCGTCGGCGACGTGGGGCTCGCCGTTGACGACCCGCGAGACGGTCTTCTGCGAGACGCCGGCGCGGCGGGCGACGTCGGTCATCGCCACCCGTGTGGCACCCATGTGCAGCTCCCTCGCTGAACCCTGCCGGTCGCTTGACTACGTAGTCAACGCAGAGAGCGAACCATGCCCTTGACTACGTAGTCAAGGGTGGTTCAGGTGCCGGATGCGTCGCGAACCGGGCCCTCCGCGGGGCCGCCGGATGGCGGGGGAGCGGGGGTGAGCGGGCATCGGTTGGCGGGTGTTACCGGCGTCCGCACGGGATGAGACTTGCCGCATCCTTGTTGTGCAGGACCGTGGAACACAGGAGTTCTCATGGCTGAGATCGTGCAGAGGCCCCCGTTCGACCCCGAGCTGGAGGCGGTGCTGGCGCTGCTGGCCGACCAGCTCCCGCCGACGATCACGCCGGAGATGATCCCGCTGCTGCGAGGCCCGGCTCCCTGGGAGGGGAGCGTCGACGACCTGCTCGCAGAAGCCGGGATCGAGCGCCGGGACGTGACCATCCCCGGGCACGACGGGGACGAGATCGAGGTGAGCGTCCTGCAGCGGGCGGGCCGGACCGGCGTCGGGCCGGGGATCTACCACACCCACGGCGGCGGGATGATCCTGGGTGACCGGTTCACCGGCGTGGCCCAGCTCCTGGGCTGGATCACCGACCTCGACGCCGTCGTCGTCACCGTGGAGTACCGCCTCGCGCCCGAGTTCCCCGACCCCTACCCCGTGCGGGACTGCTACGCGGGCCTGCTGTGGACGGCGGAGCACGCCGAGGAGCTGGGCATCGACCCGGGCCGCCTGATCGTCGCCGGCGGAAGCGCCGGGGGCGGCCTGGCCGCCGGCACGGCGCTGCTCGCCCGGGACGAGGGCGGGCCCGCCCTGGCCGGGCAGGTGCTGATCTACCCCATGCTGGACGACCGGGACCAGACCGTCTCGACCGTCCAGATCGACGGCGTCGGGGTGTGGGACCGCGGTTCGAACCTCACCGGGTGGTCGGCGCTCCTCGGCGACCGGCGCGCGACCGACGATGTCTCCGTGTACGCCGCGCCGGCGCGGGCCACGGACCTGTCCGGGCTGCCGCCGGCCTTCATCGACTGCGGCAGCGCCGAGGTCTTCCGGGACGAGGACGTCGCCTACGCGACGGCGCTGTGGGCCGCGGGCGTGCAGGCGGAGCTGCACGTGTGGCCCGGCGGGTTCCACGGCTTCGACATGATGGCGCCGCACTCCGCCCTGGCCAAGGCGATGCGCACGGCCCGCGACTCCTGGGTGGCGCGCACGCTGGGTGTCTGACCCCCGCCGCGGCGTCTCGACTGTGCCGCGGCGTCCGGACCCCGGCCGGGAACGTACCGTTGCCCTCATGAGCCAAAGCGCCGTCGAGATCACCGCCGACCTGATCCGGGAGCTGCTGCGCGAGCAGCACCCCGATCTGGCGGACCGGCCGCTGCGGCTCGGCGCGAAGGGCTGGGACAACCAGCTGTGGCGTCTCGGCGACGACCTCGCCGTCCGGATGCCGTGGGCCACCGAGGCCGCGGACTCCCTGCTGCGCAAGGAGCACGCCTGGGTGCCGGGCCTCGCGCCGCGCCTTCCGCTGCCGGTCCCCGTGCCGCAGCGCCTGGGCGAGCCGGCCGAGCGGTTCCCGCGCTCCTGGATCGTGACGACCTGGGTGCCGGGGACGCCGGCCGACCACGCCCCGGCGACGCGGGCGACCGAGGCCGCCGAGGCCCTGGCCGCGTTCCTGTCGGCCCTCCACCGGCCTGCGCCCGACGGCGCTCCGGCCGGCCGCAGCCGGGGCGGGCCGCTGGCCGAGCGCACCGCGGAGCTCGCCGACCGGCTGGCCGCCGCCGTCGAGCTGGACCTCGTCGCCGACCCGGACGCCGTGCGCGCCGTGTGGGACGACGCCGTCGCCGCACCCGAGTGGGCCGGCCCGCCGGTGTGGCTGCACGGCGACCTGCACGCGGCCAACATCCTCACCGAGGACGGCACCTTCTGCGGCGTCATCGACTTCGGCGACCTCTGCGCGGGCGACCCGGCCACCGACCTCGCCGCGGTCTGGGCCCTCCTGCCCGACGGCGCCGCGGACGCCTTCCACGCCGCCTACCGGCCGGGGACTGGCGGGGCCGCGGCGGGCGGCGGCGCCGACGACGCGACGCTCCGGCGCGCCCGCGGCTGGGCCGTGCTCACGGCGCTGAGCGGCATCCTGATCGGGGAGGCCGGGGACCACGGGCACCTGGGCGGCAAGCGATCGTGGGGTCCGCCGGCGCACGCCGCGATGCGTCGCCTCCTGGCGACCGCCCCCTGACCTGTCAGGCGCAGGGGTTACCCGAGTGACCCAGGCGTCTGACAGGTCGTCTGACAGGTCGGGGGGCATAGGCTTGGTTGAACGCGATGGAGCGAAACCATGCAAGAACTGGTGGGCCGGCTGACCGCACTCGACGCCGAGGCCAGCGAGACCCTCAAGGTCGTGGCCTACTTCGACGTGCTCGTCGCGGGCGGCGTCGGGCTGCAGGCGCTGCTGCGGGGCGCGGCGGTGCTCAGCGGCGCGGTCGCCGGGGCGTCCGACGGGCGGCGCACGTACCGCATCGGCCCCGACGGCGACCGGCTGCCGGACGACGCAGCCCGGGACGGTGCCGCGCCCCGGCAGCAGTGGCCGACCCGCCCGATCAGCAACGGGCGCGTCTGGCTCGAACGCGAGGGCACCCCGCACGCGAACGACGAGATGGTGATCGAGCGGCTGGCGCTCGCGGTGGACCTGGTCGGGGCGCACGGGCCCGGCCGGTCGGGCAGCGCCCTCGAGATCGTCATCGACCCGGCCCGGGACGTCGAGGAACGCCGGGTCGCGCTGTCGCGGCTCCGGCTCGATCCGGCGCGCGAGACCCGCATCGCGGCGCTGCCGCTCTCGCACGATCCGAAGGCCGCGCTGTCGACGGTGGTGGCGACGTCGTACGGCCTGGTGCGCGCGGTCGTGCTCGGCCGCGACGCGACAGTCCCCGGCCCAGCCGGCGTGGGGGTCGCCCGGCGCGGCGGCGAGCTCCCGGAGGCCTTCCAGACGGCGCTCCTCGCCCTGCGGCTGCTGCCCGACGGCGACGCCGTCGTGGACGCCGCGGAGCTCGGGGTGGTCCTGACCGCCGTCAGCGCGCTCGAACCCGTCGCCGCGCAGCAGCCTGACGTCGCCGCACTCGCCCGGCTCGACCTGCGCGCCCGCGTGGTGCTCGACGAGCTCGCCGCGGCCGAGAGCGTGCGCGCCGCCGCGACGGCGCTCGGCATGCACCACTCGACGCTCCAGGCCCGCCACGACACGCTGACGAACGAGCTGGGCTACGACCCCCGGTCCCTGGACGGCCGAGCGCGCTTCCGGCTGGCGAGCCTGCTGCTGCGCCTGCTCGAGAACCACTGACCCGAGCTCGCGCGCGCCGCCGCCCCGAAGGTCCGCCGCCATCACGCGGTTGTGCATGCTCTGCGGCGAGAAACCATGCGTAACCGTGTGATGGCGGCGGACTTCGCGGGAGCTAGATGAACGCCCCCAGGGCCAGGACCACTGCCAGGGCCACGACGGACAGCACCGACTCCATGAGCGACCAGGTCTTGAACGTCTGGCCGACGGTCATGCCGAAGTACTCCTTGACGAGCCAGAACCCGGCGTCGTTCACGTGGGAGAGGAACACCGAGCCCGCGCCGATCGCGAGGACGAGCAGCGCCGCGTGCGTGGGCTCCAGGCCCGCGGCCAGGGGAGCCATGATGCCCGCGGCGGTGATGGTCGCGACGGTCGCGGACCCGGTGGCGATCCGGATCAGCGCCGCCACCATCCAGCCGGCCAGCAGCGGGGTGATCCCGGCGTCGGCGATACCGGAGGCGATGACGTCGCCGACGCCCGAGTCCACGAGCGTCTGCTTGAAGCCGCCGCCGGCGCCGACGATGAGCAGGATCCCGGCGATCGGCGCGAACGACGAGCCGACCAGGTCGCCGAGTTGCTGCCGCGTGCGGCCGACGGCGGTGCCGAAGGCGAACAACGCGAAGAGGGCCGTGATGAGCAGGGCGACGAGCGGCTCGCCGAGGAACTCCACGACGGTCCCGTAGCCCGTCTCGGTCGCGCCCGCGATCTCGACGACGGCCCGCGCGAGCATGAGCAGCACGGGAAGCAGCACGACCAGGACCGAGATCCCGAAGGACGGCTTGCGCAGCCCGGCGGCGGTCTCGGGCAGGACGGCGACGGCCGAGCCCGCGGTCGAGCCCCCGCCGGTCGAGCCTCCGCCTGTCGAATCCTGGTCGGCAGCGTTCCCGCCGGCGGCACCCGCGCGCTGACCGCGGCCGTCGCCCGCCGCACCGGCGCCGTCGGGCACGCCCAGGATGGTGGTGGGCGGCGCGAGCCGCACCCAGCGGGTGAGCGGGATGGCGAGCAGCGGCCCGGCGACGACCACCGTCGGGATCGCGACGAGCAGGCCGAGCCCGAGCGTGAGCCCCAGGTTCGCGCCGAGGGCGTCGATGGCGAGCAGCGGACCGGGGTGGGGCGGCACCAGGCCGTGCAGCGCGGAGAGTCCGGCCAGCGCCGGGATGCCGACCAGGATCGGGTTGGCGCGCATGCGCCGCGCCACGATCATCACCACCGGGATGAGCAGCACGACACCCACCTCGAAGAACAGCGGGATGCCGACCACGAAGGCGATGAGCGCCATGGCCCACGGCAGCCGCTTGGCCGGGGTCTTGTCGAGGATGGTGTCGACGATCCGGTCGGCCCCGCCGGAGTCGATGAGCAGCTTGCCGATGATGGAGCCGAGCGCGATCAGCACGCCGACGCCGGCGACGGTGGTCCCGAGCCCCGTCGTGAAGCTGGTGAACGTGTCCGTCAGGCCGACGCCGGCCACGGCCGCGAGCACGCCGGACCCGAGCACGAGGGCCAGGAACGGGTGCAGCTTGAGCCAGACGATGAGCGTGATGATGACGGCGATACCGGCGACGGCCGCGAGGACGAGCTGGGGCGTCGAGGCGGTCGGACCGGCGTCGGCGGCCGCCTGGGGGAGGGCGGCCGCCGCGGCGGCACCCTGGGCGAGCAGGTGCGTGGAGTGGAGCATCAGTGGTCCTCGGGCTGGGTGGTGTCGGTGGTGGGCGCGGTGACGGCAGGGTTCTCGGCGGGCGCGCCGTCGAGCCGGTGCAGGATCTCCTCGACGACCTGGTCCGGCCGCGGCGTGACGTCGACCGCGAACCCGGGCTCGTCGTCCTGGAGCGGCTCCAGCGCGGCGAGCTGGCTGTCGAGCATCTCGGGCCTCATGAAGTGCCCGGCGCGGCCCTGGATGCGCTCGCGCAGCAGGTCGTAGGAGCCGGTGAGGTGCACGAACTGCACCGTGCCGCCCGTATCGCTGCCGGTCGTGTCGCTGCCCGCCGTCTCCAGCAGCTCGCGGTAGCTGCGGCGCAGGGCGCTGCACGGCACGACGGCGCTGCGTCCCTCGTTCAGCTCCTTGGCGAACCAGTCCCGGATGCCGCGCAGCCACGGCCAGCGGTCCTCGTCGTCCAGGGGGTGGCCGGCGGCCATCTTGGCGACGTTCGCCGGCGAGTGGAAGTCGTCGCCCTCCGCGAACGACGCGCCGAGCCGTCCGGCGAGGAGGGCCGCGACGGTGGTCTTGCCCGACCCGGCCACGCCCATCACGACGATGGCCCGGGGTCTGCGGTCCGTCCCGCTGCCTGGTGTCCCGCTACTTGTCTGGGTCGAGAACATCGCTGTCTCCGTGACGTCTGTGTCCATCCACCCATCCTCACCCATTGGTGGCACCATTGGGACGTGATTCATGTCACCAATGGTGGGAAGGGCTGGCTGTCACACACGGCCGATTAGGATTCGAAGATGCCCCCAGCGCTGCACGGCCCCGTTCTCGACTCCCTGGGGCGCCGCATCACCGGTGGCGAGCTCCCTGCCGGCACGGCGCTGACGCTGGACGGCATCGGCGCCGAGTTCGAGGTGTCGCGCACGGTCGCGCGCGAGGCGATGCGCCTGCTCGAAGGGCTGGGGCTGGTCCGGTCGGGTCCCCGGGTCGGCATCGTGGTGCTGCCGCACGACGCGTGGAACGTGCTCGACCCGCGGGTCATCGCGTGGCGCCTGGACGGCCCGGGGCGCGCGTCGCAGCTGCGCTCGCTGACCGAGCTGCGCCAGGCCGTCGAGCCGCTCGCCGCGGCGGGCGCGGCGCGCGGGGCGTCGGCCGCCGTCCGCGACGAGCTGCTCGCGATCGCCCGCCGGATGCGCACGCTCGGCGAGGCGGGCCAGGGCGACGGCGAGGAGTTCCTGGCGCTCGACATCCGGATGCACGAGCGGCTCCTGCGGTCCAGCGGCAACGAGCTGTTCAGCGCGCTCGCCGACGTCGTCGCCGTCGTCATCTCCGGGCGCACCCACCTGGGCCTCATGCCGGCGTTCCCCGAGCCGGTGGCCCTGGACGCGCACGAGGCCGTGGCCGCCGCGGTGGCCAGGGGCGACGCCCACGCCGCCGAGGACGCGATGGCCCGCATCGTGCGCGAGGTGCGCGGGGCGCTCGCCGACGGCGACGACGCGGGACGTGCCCGGAGCGCGGAGGCGAGCGCGAGCCGGTAGCCCCGGCCGCGCCTGTGCCCGCGTCCGTCGCGCCCCGGCGTCAGCGCAGCCCGGTCATCAACGGGAGCCGGACGGCGGGCGGCAGCGGGCCGCCGTCCGGCCGGGCGCCGATCGACTGGACCTGCAGCGCCACGAACCGGCGCGTGGCGGCCACGGCGGCCTCGCGCGACGTCGCCCGGATGCCGGAGTTGGCCATGATCAGCAGGATCACGTCGTCCAGCACGAAGTCGCGGCGCAGGCCGCCGGCGTCCTTGGCGCGCTGGATCAGCTCGGCCAGCGCGCGCAGGGCCCGGGTGCGCTCCTCGGCGAAGTCGACGGCCTTGGGGAACGCCGTCATGAACGCGGCGGTGAAGCCGCGGTCCAGGGCATGCATCACGCACACCTCCTCGATCACGGTGCGGAACCCGTGCCACGGGTCGGGATCGCGGAGAGCCGCCTCGACGATCGCGGAGCAGGTAGTCATCTGCTCGCCGAACGCCTCGGTGACCAGCGCCTCCTTGGTCGGGAACCGCCGGTACAGCGTCGCCGGGCCGACGCCGGCGCGCCGGGCCACCTCGCGCATCGACACGTCGAGGCCCTCCTCGGCGAACGTCGTGCGCGCCACCTGGAGGATGCGCTCGCGGTTGTCCCGCGCGTCGGAGCGCAGCTCGTGCGAGGCGTGCAGGGCCGGCTGAGACGGCTGGTCGGTCATCACTCTCACTTCGCCGAACCGGACGGGGTGTTCCGGAACATGATCGCATCACGACTCCGGAGAGCGACGACCTGGATAACCATGCACCTGCTGCCAGATCCGGGCTCCGGGTGGCAGCAACCGCATGGTCATCCGGACGGTCCCGACCTGACTCGACGCGGACCGCGACGGGCCGCCATCGGTCTCGCGCGCCGCTCGGCCCTCGCGCGGCGGGTGGTCGGACGCCCGACGGCGTGCCTACCATGGGTGACGTCCGCCGGCACAGGGTCGCAACGCAGCGAGCCGTAGCTCCGCGCCGGCCCGCCGGGAGGTCCGCTATGAGCGTCGACGCCGTGCACCAGTCCTCGACACCGGGTGAGCGCAAGGCCCGTGAGGTCGCCGAGGAGGCCCGCGAGAGGGAGTGGGCGCGGCCCAGCTTCGCCAAGGGGATCTACCTCGGCGACTTCGACGTGAAGCTGATCCATCCCTACCCGGTGCCCGACCCGGAGGTCGCGAAGCGCGGTACGCAGTTCCTCGACGCGCTCCGCGAGGTCTGCGAGACGATCGACGGCGCCCGGATCGAGCGCGAGGACCACATCCCCGACGACACCATGGCGGCCCTGCGCCGGATCGGCGCCTTCGGCATGAAGATCCCGCGCGAGTACGGCGGCCTCGGGCTGTCGCTCGTGGACTACGGCCGGGCGCTGATGCTGATCAGCACCGTGCACCCGAGCCTCGGGGCGCTGCTCTCGGCGCACCAGTCGATCGGCGTGCCGGAGCCCGTGCGGATGTTCGGCACCCCCGAGCAGAAGCAGGAGTACCTGCCCCGGTGCGCGGCGGGCGCCGTCTCGGCCTTCCTGCTGACCGAGCCCGACGTCGGCTCGGACCCCGCCCGGATGGGCTCGACCGCGACCCCGACCGACGACGGCTCGGCGTACCTCCTGGACGGCGTCAAGCTCTGGACGACGAACGGCCCGATCGCCGAGCTGCTGGTCGTCATGGCCGCGGTGCCCCCGCACGACGGCGCCCGCGCGGGCATCAGCGCATTCGTGGTGGAGGCCGACAGCCCCGGGATCACCGTCGAGCACCGCAACAGGTTCATGGGGCTGCGCGGCATGGAGAACGGGGTCACCCGGTTCCGGCAGGTGCGGGTGCCGGCCGAGAACCGGCTCGGCCGCGAGGGTCAGGGCCTGAAGATCGCGCTAACCACCCTCAACACCGGGCGGCTCTCCATCCCCGCCATTGTCGCCGGCGCGGGCAAGTGGTCGCTGGGCATCGCCCGCCAGTGGTCGAAGGAGCGGGTCCAGTGGGGCCGGCCCATCGGGGAGCACGAGGCGGTCGGCTCGAAGCTCGCGTTCATCGCGGCGACGACGTTCGCGCTGGAGTCGGTGTTCGAGCTGTCCGCAGTGCTCGCCGACGCCGGCCAGAAGGACGTCCGGATCGAGGCCGCGCTGGCCAAGCTGTGGTCGAGCGAGATGGGGTACCGGGTCGCCGACGAGCTGGTCCAGATCCGCGGCGGCCGCGGCTTCGAGACGGCCGACTCCCTCGCCGCCCGCGGCGAGCGGGCCGTGCCCGCCGAACAGCTGCTGCGGGACATGCGGATCAACCGGATCTTCGAGGGCTCGTCGGAGATCATGCGCCTGCTGATCGCCCGCGAGGCGGTCGACATGCACCTGAGTGCGGCGGGCGAGCTCGCCTCGCGCGACGCCGACCTGCGCACCAAGGCGCGCGCGGCGGTCGGCGCGAGCGGGTTCTACGCACGCTGGTTGCCGACGCTCGTGGCCGGCCAGGGCGTGCGGCCCGGCGCCTACGGCGAGTTCGGGCGGCTCGCCCGGCACGTGCGCTTCGTGGAGCGGTCCTCCCGGACGCTGGCCCGGCGGACCTTCTACGCGATGGCCCGCTGGCAGGCGCGCCTCGACCGCAAGGAGGTGCTGCTCGGCCGCATCGTCGACATCGGCGCCGAGCTGTTCGCGATGTCGGCAGTCTGCACGCGGGCAGAGGCGATCCGCCGCGAGGACCCGGCGAAGGGCGCCGACGTCGTCCGGCTCGCTGACGCCTTCTGCGAGCAGTCCCGCCAGCGGGTCGCCGAGACCTTCCGCAGGCTGGGCGACTCCACGGACCGGACCGACACCCGGCTGGCCCGGGCCGTGCTGGACGGCCGGCTGCGCTGGCTGGAGGACGGCGTGATAGACCAGTCGGAGGGGACGGGTCCGTGGATCTCGCACGACACGCCCTGAACCCCCAGGTTCAGCGGCACGCTCAGTTCTGCAGCAGCACCTTGATCGCGCGCCGCTCGTCCATCGCGCGGTAGGCCTCTGCGACGTCGGACAGCGGCAGGGTGAGGTCGAAGACCTTCCCTGGGTCGATCTCGCGCCGCCACACCAGGTCCAGCAGGTGCGGGAGGTAGGCGCGGACGGGCGCGATGCCGCCGCGGATGCCCTTGTTCCCCCAGAACAGCGTGTCGGTGGGCAGGTCCCCGTGCGGGACGCCGACCAGGCCGATCGTGCCGCCGGGCCGCACCAGCTCGACCGACTGCGCCCGGGCGTCCTCGGTGCCGACGCACTCCAGCACGGCGTCCGCGCCGATGCCGTCGGTCAGCTCCAGGACCTGAGAGAGGCCCTCCGCGCCGCGCTCCGCGACGACGTGGGTCGCGCCGAACTCCTTCGCCACGAGCTGGCGGGACTCGTGCCGGCTCATCGCGATGATCGTGGTCGCACCGAGCTGGGCGGAGGCCAGCACACCGCTCAGCCCGACGGCGCCGTCACCCACCACCACGACGCTCGAACCCGGCCCGACGCCGGCCGAGACCGCCGCGTGCCAGCCGGTGCACATCACGTCGGACAGGCTCAGCAGGCTCGGGATCAGGTCGGCGTCCGGCTCGCCGGGGGTGGCGAGCAGGGTCCCGTCCGCGTTGGGGATGCGGATCTTCTCGGCCTGGCAGCCGTCGTACCCGCCCCCGTGCAAGCAGTTGGCCTGCATGCCCTTGCGGCACACCGCGCAGGTGTTGTCGCTGTGCAGGAACCCGCCGACGACGAAGTCGCCGGGCTTGACCGTGGTGACGGCGGCGCCAATCTGCTCGACGACGCCGACGTACTCGTGCCCGATCGGCGTCGGCCGCTTGACCTGGGCGATGCCCCGGTAGCGCCACAGGTCCGAGCCGCACACGCAGGCTGCGACGGTCCGGATGACGGCGTCGGTGGGCTCGACGACGGTGGGGTCCGCCCGCTCCTCGAAGCGGACGTCCCCGGGGCCGTGAATGATTGCTCCTCGCATGGGCCCATTCAACACGTCCTGGGCCAGCGAGGGAGGGCCTGCGGTTACCTGTCTGGGGCTCAGGCCGCGTGCGTGGCGCTGACCACGTCGGCGAGCGGGGTGGCGGGGCGGCCCAGGAGGCTGACCAGGTCGTCGCTGTCGGTCTCCAGGTCGCCGGCGGCGATCGAGGCGTCGAGGCCCGCGACGAACCCGGCGGTGCCGGCGTCGAGCCCGACCTGCTCGAGCGCGGCCGCGTACTCCTCGACGGACAGGTTGCGGTGGGCGACCTTGGTACCGGTGACGTCGCTGACCGTCGCGGCGAGCTCGTCGAAGGTGAACGCGGGGCCGCCGAGCTCGTGGACGGCGTCGCCGTCGTCGTCGGTCAGGAGCGCGGCCGCCGCGGCCGCGGCGTAGTCCGCGCGGGCGGCGGCCGAGACCTTGCGGCCGGCGGTGGCGCCGAGGATCTCGCCCCGCTCGAGGTACTGGCCGAGCTGCGAGGTGTAGTTCTCGAAGTACCAGCCGTTGCGCAGCACGCTGAACGGGACGCCGGACGCGCGCAGCGCCGCCTCGGTGGCCTCGTGCTCCCCGGCGAGGGGGTTGGAGGTGTTGCCCGCCTTGAGGATGCTGGTGTAGGCGATGCGCTCGACGCCGGCGGCCTTGGCGGCGTCGACCACAGCGGTGTGCTGCGCGACGCGCGACCCGATGTCGCTGCCGGAGACCAGCAGCAGGCGCTGCACGCCGGCCAGGGCCGCGGGCAGGGTCTCGGGGCGCGAGTAGTCGCCCTCGCGCACCTGGACGCCGCGCTCCGCGAGGTCGGCGGCCTTGCTCGGCGTGCGGACGATCGCCACGACATCCGAGGCAGGAACGCCGCGGGACAGGAGCTCCTCGACGACGTGGTGTCCGAAGGGACCGGTGGCTCCGGTGACGGCGTAGGTGGTCATAACACTCTCCATTGCTCGGGTAGTTGCCAGCAGGTAGCACTAACGAATCGAAAGTACACCACATTCCGAGCGTGCACGGTACCCTGGGTCCGTGAGCATCGCCGACCTGGAACCCGCGGACCTCGGATCTGACGACCGGGAGTCCGCCGTGCCCGGCGACGGCACGACCGGAGACGGCACGACCGGAGACCGTCCGCCCGGCGGGCCCTCGCAGGAGCTGGTGACCGACGTGTTCGCGCGAGGCTGCGGCTCGCGGGCCGCCTTCGAGGTCGTCACCTCCAAGTGGTCGTCGCTCGCCCTGCTCGCGCTGGGGGAGGGCGGCTACCGGTTCAACGCGCTGCGCCGCCGCGTGGAGGGCGTCAGCGAGAAGATGCTGTCCCAGACGCTGCAGGCCCTCGAACGGGACGGCATGGTCACGCGCGACGTCGTCACGAACATCCCGCCGCGCGTCGAGTACTCGCTGACGCCGCTCGGCGAGGCCGTCGCGGAGCGGCTGCGCTCGCTGGCCGACCTGCTCGAGGGCGCGGTCGCCGCCGGGGAGGTCGGGCAGGGTCGGGCGGGGTCGGACGGGGACGGCGCGTAAAGGCTCGCCGGGTCCGCCGTCGGAGGCATAGCCTCCGCGGATGGTGAGCATCAGTATCGAGACCGCCGAGCAGATCGAGGCACGGCTGGTGGAGGTCATCTCCGAGGCGGAGCTCGTCGTCCATGACGGGTACTGGAGGTTCGAGGAATCGGTCGATCCGCCGGATCTGACACCTGAGACGCTGGCCGTCGTGCGGGACGAGGACGTGTGGAGCAGCCTCGTGCGGGCGACGGCGGACGGCGCAGCCAGTGCAGCCGAGACGACCGCCGCGGAGCGTTTCGGGCTGTTCTCGTTCCACTTCCCGAACGCCGCGGACAACAGCGGCTTCGTCGGGTGGCTCGCCTCGCACCTGAAGCAGGAGCTGGGCACCGGGGTGTTCGTCGTCTGCGGGAGCAACACGTCGCGCGGCGGGATATTCGACTACTGGGGTTGCCCGGACACGCTGCTGGACGACGCGGTCGCCGTCGTCGAGGGACTGCGGGCGCGAGCCGTCACGGCTTGAGCCGGGGCCGCGGGGGTGTGCTGCGTCTACCATCATCCCCGTGACAAACCAGGACATGATGGGCGAGGTGCCGGGCGCCACGCCGGCCAGCTCAGCGCAGAGCGGCCCGGCGATCGGCGGCCCGACGTCGGCCGCCGAACCGACCTTCTCCCCGGACGCGCACCGGCTGGACCTCGGGCGGCTCGGGGTGATCACGCTCGTCGTCGGCATCGCGCTGACCGGGCCGCTGGGGTGGGCGTGCTTCTACGCCGTGGCGACCGACCCGGATCCGGTCGTCAAGGGGATCGGGGGCTTCTTCGGGCTGCTGTTCGGCGGGCTGTGCGTGCTGTTCATCGCCAACTTCTGGCGGGTGACGCGGCCGCGCGGCATCGTCGTCGACGCCGCGGGTATCTGGTTCTGGCACGGCACGTCGTGGGACCTGGTCCGGTGGACCCAGGCGGCTCGGGTCGGCCTGTCGTACGAGATGCCGCCGGAGCTGCCGACCGTCGGCGGGCCGCTGGACCACCTCAAGGCGAAGGTGAGCGACTGGCTCAAGGACCGGATCTTCGGCGCGCTGCGCGTGACCGACAAGCGGGGCATCGCCCTGGAGATCGTGCCCATGCGCGAGGAGGAGCTGCGCGAGCTGCCGCGCCTGCTCCGGTACCGCGCCAAGGAGCCGGCGCCGACGCCCGGCCTGCCTCCGGTGATGTGGCGCGTGCGGCTGCCCGGCGGCTACCACTCGTTCGAGAAGCTGATCACCGCGGGCGAGCGGTTCGGCGGGCACACCTGGGAGGGCTGGTTCCGCAGGCAGTGGAGCGGCGGCGCCGGACGCGGGCCGCGCGCGGCGGGGTGAGGGCGGGGAGGACGCCGCGTCAGTGGCCGGCGTCCGCCAGGTCGAGGCCCCACGCCTCGCGGACCAGCGTGCGGCCCGACTCCGTGACGTCAAGGCCGCGGCCCGACCGGTGGCGCGTGACCCATCCGGCGTCGAGGAACCGCGCGCCGACGGCGGAGCCGAGCGCTCCGGCCAGGTGCGGACGGCGCTCGGTCCAGTCCAGGCAGGCCCGGGTCGTGGCCCTGCGGGCGGTGAGGGCGCCGTCGACGTCCACCCCGATCTCGCGGAGGCCGACGGCGCCCGCGTCCGTCAGGCTGAGCTCGTCGCGGCCCGCGAGCCAGCCGGACCGGACCCAGGCGTCGGTGAGGCCGGTGCCGAGGCGTCCCGCGAGGTGGTCGTAGCAGAACCGGGCCGCGGCCAGGTACTCGGCCCGCCGGCTGCGGCGGTACCCGGAGACGGGGGCGGCGTCGGCGAGCATGCCGAGGGACTCCAGCGCGGTGGCGACGTCCCCGCCCGCGAGCGAGTAGTAGCGATGGCGTCCCTGCTGAAGGCAGGTCACCAGGCCGGCGTCGACCAGGACGCCCAGGTGCTCCGACGCCGTCGACGCGCTCACCCCGGCCGCCTGTGCCAGCTCGCCCGCCGGACGCCGTGTGCCGTCCATCAGCAGGTTGAGGAACGTGGAGCGGGCCGGGGTGGACAGCGCCCTGCCCACTGCGGTGAAGTCCCGGTCGCGGCTCATGGGCCGACCGTACGGCCGGGACATTTCGGCGTCCACCGAAGCGTTTCCGACCTACGGTCCCGGCATGACCAGTCACCACGCGACCAGTCCGAGCACGACCCGTCCGCGGAGCACCCGCCCGGACGCGCCCGGCTCCGACGCGCCCCGCCCGAACGCTCCCGGCACCCGCACGCCCACGCACCCCTATGCGGCACGCCTGCACTGGGCCGGCTCGACCGGCGACGGCGTCCGCTCCTACTCCCGCGAGCACGCCGCGGTCGCGGCGCCCGCCACCCCCGTGCTGACGCTGAGCGCCGACTCCGCCTTCCGCGGCGACCCCGACCGGCTCAACCCCGAACAGCTCGTGGTCGTGGCGGCGGCCTCGTGCCAGCTGCTGTCCTTCCTCGGGGCCGCCGCGCGCGCCGGCGTCGACGTGCTGTCGTACCACGACGAGGCGACCAGCCACCTCGACCTCGGCGCGTCGCCCGCGCGCCTCGGGACGATCCGCCTGGCCGTGACCGTCACGGTGGCCGCCGGGACCGACGAAGCCCTGGTGCACGAGCTGGCCGATCAGGCCCACCGCGGCTGCTACGTCGCCAACTCGCTGGCGGTGCCGGTCGAGGTCGGCATGACCGTGCGGTTCGCATGAGCGCCGGCCTGCACGACCTCGAGGTCCACCTGCCCGACCTCCCCGGCGCGCTGGCCGACCTCGGCCAGGCGCTCGGCGAGGCCGGCGTGAGCCTGGAGGGCGGCGGCGTCTTCACCCACGACGGCCACGCGGTGGCGCACTACCTCGTGCACGACGGCGCTCGCGCGCTCGCGGCGGTCACCGCGGCCGGGCTGGGACCGGCGGCGGTGCGCGACGTCGTCCTGGCGCGGCTGGACCAGGAGGTGCCGGGCCAGCTCGGCACGCTCGCGCGGCGGCTGGGCGACGCCGGGGTGAACGTGCTGGTCCAGTACAGCGACCACGTCGGCAACCTGGTGCTCCTCGTCGCCGACGATGACGCCGAGGTGTGCCGGGCGGTCGTCGGGCACTGGGGGCGGCACCGCTGAGCGTCGGGCTAGCCCCGTGCGGCCTTGCGGAAGGCCGCGGCCATGTTCTTCGCGTGACCCCTTACATGCCTGTCGCCGTCTTCGACCGATACGGCATCCAGGAGTTCCAAGAATTCAGGCCACTCGGCGTATCCCATGGCAGTGATCGCGCTCATGCGTACGCTCGTCGATGGACTTCTGATTGCTTCGAAATAGGCGTCGACGTACGGGCGCGTCGGTCGTCCCGGAGCTCCGATCCCCGATTGGACGAGCGCCAGTCCTTTGGCCTCGGGGGTCTTTGCCGAACCCACCTCCTCGACGAGCTCCTCCGGTGTGTAGAAATCGAGTCCCGTGCCCACGAGCTGGGTCACGTACGGGTCCAGGTCCGAGGTCGACTTGCTCGTCACCAGCATGTACGAGGTCCGCTGCTTGCTGTCGCTCAGGTAGCTGAGCACAACCTGCGGTGACATCTCCCAGGCGATGTGCAGAGCCTTCTTTCTGAAGACCTTCTTCTCGGTGACCCCGATGTTCTGCCACCCCATCACCTCGGCGATCATGAAAGCGGTCGACGCGGAGTCGTGCTGCCGCAGAATGAGGCGCCGGGATCGATGCGCGCTGCTCGGAATGTGTTCCATCGAATGTCCTATGGTGTGTGATGTAGGTGCGCTCTTCAGGGGTGGCCGTTGCGGCAGGCAATCTACAACAGGCGTGCTGCCGACGACTCGCAGGCGGCGCCCCCAGTTCGGTCCCATGCTGGACGTCCGCATCGACCTCGGTCGGTTGCTTCGAGATCGGTCCGTCGATGGACCGATCTCGAAG
>NZ_JBHUUX010000045.1:0-44233 GCF_042670845.1 Promicromonospora sp. NPDC057138
GTGTATAAGAGACAGCTCTGAGATCGGTCGTTTGATTGACCGATCTCAGAGCAACCGACCGAAGTCATATCGGCCACCGTGCAACCGACCGAAGTCGGAGTGGCGCTCTGACCAGCACCGCTCCAACTAGCAGAACTTGGACCCAGTACCGCTCAAGCCAAGGAGCGCCTGTGCTTCACGCCCGGCAGCGCGATTACTTCTGGTCGTCGCTCGGCGGGGCGTAGGGGTTCGCGTGGCGGGGCGTCGTGCGCGTCGTCGGCACGTCGTCCTGGTCGGCCTGCTCGTTGGCGCGCTGGCTGTCCGGGACGACCGAAGCCTGGTCGGGCGGGGTCGGCGAGTCGGTCTGCGAAGGCGCGTTCGACGGCGCATCGGCCGGCGCGCCCGACGGTGGCGCGTCCGACGGCGCACCAGCACCGGCCGCGCCCTCGCCTGCACCTGCGCCGCCTGCACCCTGACCAGCACCGGCCACGCCGTCACCAGCACCAGCACCAGCACCAGCACCAGCACCAGACGCACCCGAAGCACCCGAAGCACCCGCCTCCGACCCCGGCCGCATCGCGCCGTACCGGGGCTCACCCGTCGGCGTGACCCAGCGCGGGTCGGTCGGGCGGGACGCCGGCGGCGCAGCGGGAGCCGGAGGCGCTGCCACGGGAGGCTGACCGGCCGCCGTCGGCAGAGCGGTGGGGGCAGGAACGCCCGCGGTCGCGGCGCCGCGCGACTTGCCCAGCCCGCCCGGCGAGCGCATCAGCAGCGCCCGCGCATCGGACGCGTGGTCGTGGCCGCAGAGGATCGCGTAGGTCGCCGCCACGATCTGCGAGGAGGACGTGAAGTCACGCCGTCCGCCCGTGAACGCGTACGACAGGATGGAGAAAAGCAGGCCGAACCCCGCGCCGAGCGCGATGCCGGCGAACATCACCTGGAACCCCGACGAACCCGCGAACAGCGTGAGGAGCAACCCGACGAAGAAACCGAACCAGGCGCCGGAGAGTGCGCCCGCGAGCGCCACCCGGCCGTAGGTGAGGCGCCCCGTGACGCGCTCGACCATGCGCAGGTCGGTGCCCACGATGGTGACGTTCTCCACGGGGAACTTGTTGTCGGAGAGGTAGTCGACTGCTTTCTGCGCCTCCAGGTAGGTGGAGTACGCGGCGACCTCGTCACCGGCCGGCAGGGTCGGGACCTTCGGGACGGCACCCGGGCGAGACATGCTCATGCCCCATAGTCTCCCCTACCTGGGCAGAAGTGGCGAGGAGCGTGCCGCGGAGCCGGGTCGTAGGCTGACCAGCGTGAGCGCCGCCACCAGGGTTTTCGTCGCACGTCTGGCAGGCACCGTGGTCTTCGACCCGATCGGGGACCAGGTGGGCCGGGTGCGTGATGTCGTCGTGCTGGTCCGGGCCAAGGGCGCGCCGCGGGCGGTGGGTCTGGTGGTCGAGGTCCCGGGCCGACGGCGCGTCTTCCTTCCCCTGACCCGCGTGACCAGTATCGACGCCGGTCAGGTGATCAGCACGGGCCTGGTGAACATGCGGCGGTTCGAGCAGCGTGCCATGGAGTCGGTGGTGCTGGGCGAGCTGCTGGACCGGCGGGTCCAGCTCAAGGACGGTTCGGGTGAGGTCACCATCGAGGACGTCTCGATAGCGCGGCAGCGCACGGGCGACTGGCTCGTGGACCAGCTCTTCGTGCGGCGCCGTTCCACGCGGGGCTCGGCCCCGTTCCGCCGCGGCTCGACTCTGACGGTCCCGGTCGACGCCGTGCAGGACCTCACCGCCCGGTCGGCGGAGCAGGGTGCCGCCCGTCTGCTGGAGGCGTACGAGGACATGCGCGCGGCCGACCTCGCGGACGTGATCCACGACCTGGGGGCGGCGCGGCAGCTGGAGATCGCGGGCGCGCTGAACGACGAGCGCCTCGCCGACGTGCTGGAGGAGCTGCCGGAGGACGCGCAGGTGTCGATCCTGTCGGGCCTGGACCGGGACCGCGCGGCCGACGTGCTGGAGGCCATGGAGCCCGACGACGCCGCCGACCTCCTGAACGAGCTGCCCGACGAGCAGGCCGCCCAGCTGCTCAACCTGATGGAGCCGGAGGAGGCGG
Source organism: Promicromonospora sp. NPDC057138 (assembly GCF_042670845.1). Classification (NCBI taxonomy): domain Bacteria; kingdom Bacillati; phylum Actinomycetota; class Actinomycetes; order Micrococcales; family Promicromonosporaceae; genus Promicromonospora; species Promicromonospora sp. NPDC057138. The sequence goes on from NZ_JBHUUX010000045.1 coordinate 2,083, forward strand.
CCGACGTCCGGCGGCTGCTGGAGTATGCCGAGGACACGGCGGGTGGCCTCATGACGACGGAGCCGGTGATCCTCGGCGCCGACGACACGATCGCCATGGCGCTGGCCTCGATCCGGCGGACGGAGCTGCCGCCCGCGCTGGCCTCGATGGTGTTCGTCGTACGGCCGCCGCTGGAGACGCCGACCGGGCGGTTCCTCGGCGTCGCGCACTTCCAGCGGCTGCTGCGCGAGCCCCCGCACGCGGCGGTCGCGTCCGTGCTGGACGCCGAGACCGAGTGGCTGACCCACGACGCCTCGGTAGGCCAGGTGACGCGCCTGCTCGCGGCCTACGACCTGCTCGCCCTGCCCGTGCTCGACGCGCAGCGCCGGCTGCTGGGCGTGGTCACGGTCGACGACGTGCTGGACCACATCCTCCCGGACAACTGGCGGGGCAGCGATGACGAACGGCTGGAGGCGATAGCGGCGCAGTCCGCCCCGGCGGCCCGCCGGGGATCGGGCCCGGGACCAGGGCAAGGACCGGCACGACGGAGGGCGAACCGTGGCTGACCGCCTGGACACACCGCTCGCCAAGGGTCGCACGCTGGTCCCCCGGATCCGGCTGGACCAGGACGCCGTCGGGAAGGCCACCGAGGCCATCGCCCGGTTCCTGGGCACGCCGCGGTTCCTCATCTACCTCACGGTGTTCTGCCTGCTCTGGCTCGCGTGGAACATCTGGGCCCCGGAGCATCTGCGGTTCGACAGCGCGGCCAACGGGTTCACGGCCCTCACCCTGATGCTCTCGCTGCAGGCGAGCTACGCGGCCCCGCTGATCCTGCTGGCGCAGAACCGGCAGGACGACCGCGACCGGGTGACCGCCGAGCAGGACCGGCAGCGCGGCGAGCGCAACCTGGCCGACACGGAGTACCTGGCGCGCGAGATGGCGGCGCTGCGGATCGCCCTGTCGGAGGTCGCGACCCGCGACTTCGTGCGCTCGGAGATCCGTAACCTCCTGGAGGAGCTGGAGGAGAAGGACGGCGGTCAGGGCTCCACGTCGTCGTGGAGCACCACGCGCGACAGCTCGTAGGCCCCGCCCGGCAGCTTCCAGTAGTGCAGCCTGCGCGCCGACGGCGTGTTGACCTGCAGCGACACCCGCCAGCACACGGCGCCGTCGTCGCGCTGCCGGAACGGGTCGTCGCCGCCCGCACCGATCCGCAGGCGATGCACCTGCAGGCCGTTCATCTCGGGCGCCAGCCCGGTCAGCACCATGACGAGCGTCCAGACCACCCGGTCGCGGCTCACGCCTTCGACGTCGGTCAGAGAGGCGAGGAACCGCGGGCCGAGCGTGTACTCCGCCAGGGGACGCCCGGCCTTCTCGGCGGCCGGGATCGCCCGGGCCCACTCGCTCAGCACCTCGAACCGGAGCTGCTCCTCGTCGTCGACGAAGTACCGGTCCTCGGGTACCTCCACCCCGGCGTCGCCGAGCCGACGGCGCAGCCGCGCGGCCTCCTGCCGCGCCTTGCGCAGGGCGGTCGCCTGCTGCTCGGCGCGCCGCTCGCTGCGGTCGAGCCGCTCCGTGAGCTCGCCCACGCGGCCCAGCAGCCGGTCGACCTCCAGCTCCACCTGACGCCGTTTGACCTTGTCGTCCAGCAGTTCCTTCGCCAGCGAGGCCACCTGGGACTTCGCGGCATCGAGGGAGAGGCTGAGGTCGCGCGCCGCCTTGCCCGCGGGCTCCGCCGGGGTCTCGGCCGCCGCGGGCGAGGGGAGCGTGTCCTGTCCGCCTGCGTGCCACGCCGCGACGTCGCCGGGAGTGGGCGTGCGCGGCCCGCCCGCGGACGTCGGCACCGGCCCGACGTCGGGGCTCCCCTCGCGCGTCGTGATCGCCCCGCGCCCGTGCTCGGCATCTGCCTCGGCCGGGCTCTGCTCGGCCGGGCGGGCGCCGAACAGGTCAGCGGGAGTCGGCGGGGTGATCTGCCCGTCGACGCGTCCGCCCGGCAAGGCCCCGACGGGCTCGACCACCGACGGCTCGACCAGCACCGGATCGCCCAAGGCCGGCTCGGCCGGCGCCGGCTCGAGCCACGGCGGCCCGCCGTCCAGCAGCGCAATCGCGGGAACGGGCTGGTCCTCGGACTCGTCGACGTCGTCCAGCCGCAGGGCCAGGCCGTCGAGCGGCGCGGGCACGCGGCGGGCCGCCACCACCTCGCCCGGGGTGAACAGGTCGCTGAGCAGGTCCAGGTCGTTGCCCGTGATCTCCGGACGGCGCACGCGCACCAGGACGCCGGGCGCCAGGGCGATGCGGACGGCGTCGTCCCCGACCGCCTCGACCCGGCCGAGCACCACCTGACCCACGCGGTAGGCGGCGTGCACCGCCCGGCGCAGCGCGTCGACGTCGGGCAGCATGCCGCGGATGTCGAGGAGGCGGCGCCCCGGGTCGAGCACCCCGGTGACACGCATGCCCGGCGCGAGCACCCGCACCAGTGGGACGTCGGGGAACACGAGCTCCTCCGCGACCGAGGCCTGGCCGCCGTCCTCGGTGCTGACGAGGGCGCGCGTGCCGAGCACGCCCAGCACCTTGCCGCCGGTGGTCGCCGCGTCCGGGGCGGACCGGGCGGCGCCCACGATCCCGGCGCGCACCGCGAACCGCATGACGTCGCCGACCAGGCGGTCGCGTACGCGCGCGTCCTCGTCCGCGGAATAGGCGAAGTGCAGCGGCGAGCGCCGCGGCTGGTGCACCCACTCCAGGTCGGTGCCGTAGACGCGGGAGGCGCCGCCGTAGACCTGCGTGTCCGGCGGCATGCCCGACGAGAAGGCCCAGGACACGTCGCCGGTCGGGATCACCACCACCTCGGCGAGCCCGGCGATGTCGTCGAGCACGCGCTGCGGGTCCACGAAGGGGGCGTCGTGCCCGGCGGGCGTCGAGATGACCACGACCGGGCGGCCGCGGTCCGGCCGCTGCAGAGCGGCGGCGAGCTCGCGGGCCTCGTCCTCGGAGGCGACACGCCGAACTCGCGCGGGGACGCGTGACTCGGTCATGGGGCCTCCTCACCCTTGGTGGTGACGCAGCGTACCGTTTTCAACTGACCTTCATTGCAAAAGCATGGAAGACCACCCTCGATGCCGGAAGCCCTGGACCGGACTCTTAAGATCGAACCATGACCCCTGTCGACTCCCCCACACTCGAGGCTCGCGTGCGCGACGCGCTGACAGGTGTGCTCGACCCCGAGATCCGGCGCCCCATCACCGACCTGGGCATGGTCCGGTCGGTGGAGGTGTCCGACGGCGGGCGCGTCGCCGTCGGCGTCGACCTGACCGTCGCGGGCTGTCCGATGAAGTCGACGCTGGTCAAGGACGTGACGGCCGCCGCGGCGGCCGTGGACGGGGTGGCCGCCGTCGACGTCGAGCTCGGAGTGATGACGCCCGAGCAGCGCGCCTCCCTGCGGTCGATGCTGCGCGGCGGCGCGGGCGACCCCGTCATCCCGTTCTCGCAGCCGGGCTCGATGACCAAGGTGTTCGCCGTCGCGTCGGGCAAGGGCGGCGTGGGCAAGTCGTCGGTCACGGCGAACCTCGCGGTGGCCATGGCCGCCGACGGGCTCTCGGTCGGCGTGATCGACGCCGACATCTACGGCTTCTCGATCCCCCGCATGCTGGGCGTGGACCGGCAGCCGACCCGCGTCGACAACATGCTGCTGCCGCCCATAGCCCACGGCGTCAAGGTGGTCTCGATCGGCATGTTCGTGCCGCCGGGGCAGCCGGTGGTGTGGCGCGGGCCCATGCTGCACCGCGCGTTGGAGCAGTTCCTGGCGGACGTGTTCTGGGGCGACCTGGACGTGCTGCTCCTCGACCTCCCGCCCGGCACGGGCGACATCGCCATCTCCGTGGCGCAGCTCCTGCCGTCCTCCGAGATCCTCGTGGTCACGACGCCGCAGGCGGCGGCCGCCGAGGTCGCCGAGCGCGCCGGGTCGGTGGCGACCCAGACGCAGCAGGGCGTGGTCGGCGTCGTCGAGAACATGTCCTGGCTGGAGCAGCCCGACGGCACGCGGCTGGAGATCTTCGGCGCCGGCGGCGGGGAGAAGGTCGCGGCGCGGCTCACCGAGCTCGTGGGCAAGGACGTGCCGCTGCTCGGCCAGGTGCCGCTCGACGTCGCCGTCCGCGAGGGCGGGGACAACGGCACGCCCGTGGTCCTGACCGCGCCGGACTCCCCCGGCGCGAAGGTCCTGGCCGACGTCGCGCGCGGGCTCGCGCGGCGCCGCCGCGGCCTCGCGGGCCGCAGCCTGGGCCTCTCGCCGGTCTGACCGCGTCGCACTTCCGTTGGGTGCGGGATCTTCGCCCTGTCGCCGGCCACGGTACGCGCGGCGCTCGTACGCCCGGCGGAGATTCGCCAGGAGCAGATCAACGTGCCCTGGCGCCTGAGATGCGGTTCGGTGGGCACCATGCGAATCCTGGTTCTCGGTGGAACGGTCTTCCTGTCCCGCGCTGTCGCGGAGGCCGCGGTGGCCCGCGGGCACGACGTCACCTGCGCGGCCCGCGGCGTGAGCGGCACGGTGCCCGACGGCGCCGCCCTCGTCCGCTGGGACCGTGCCGAAGCGGTGCCGTCTGAGCTGGTCGATGTGCAGTTCGACGCCGTCGTCGACGTCTCCCGCATCCCCTCGCACGTGCGCAGCGCGGTTGCGGCGTTCCCGGACGCCCACTGGACGTTCGTGTCGACCGTCAACGTCTATGCCGACTCCGCGACCGTGGGCGGCACGCCCGCCACGCTCCCCCTGCTCGACCCGATCGAGACCGACGAGGACCCGAACTCGAGCCCAGACACGTACGGCGCCATGAAGGTGGCGTGCGAGAACCTCGTCCGGTCCGGTGCCGCGTCGCCGCTCGTGATCCGGCCGGGCCTGATCGTCGGACCGGGCGACCCGAGCGGGCGGTTCACCTACTGGCCGGCCCGGTTCGCGCAGGCCGCCGAGGACGGGCTTCCGGTCCTGGTCCCCGAGCCCGTGGACGACCCGGTCCAGCTTGTCGACGTCCGCGACCTCGCCGAGTGGATAGTGACAGCGGCGGAGCAGGACACCACCGGGGACTTCGACGCCGTCTGCCCGCCGGTGCCTCGGTCGGAGCTGCTCGCCCAGGTGGCCGACGGCGCCGGGGCCGACCCCGAGCTGGCCGCCGTCGCCCCGGAGACGCTCGCGGAGCATGAGGTCGCGCAGTGGTCCGGCCCGCGGTCGATCCCCTTCTGGGCGGGTGACCTGGTCGACGCCGGGTTCATGACGCACGACGTCACGTCCACGCTGGAGGCGGGCCTGAAGATCCGCCCCTTCGCCGACACGACCCGCGACACCCTTGCGTGGCTCCGCGCCACGCCGGACGCGAAGGTCACGGGCCTGACCCGCGACGAGGAGCAGGAGGTGCTGGCGGCTGTCCGCGGCTGAATTATTGCCTGGTCAGCCAGTCGCCGACCCTCTAGAGTCCTGACTCGACAACAGAACACCGGAGCGAGCACAGGTGGGCCGGAGACTGTCGGTTACCACTCTCCATGGGGAAACGCGGGTTCGAATCCCGTCGCCGCCCTCGGGCGACGTAGTTCAGCGGCCTAGAACGCCAACACCCGGCCGTCGTACACACGCCAATCTGTGCCTCGTAGAGCGGGCCGGAGTCTCTTCGGTTACCTGGTAGATGGCAGTACGGGTTCGAACCCCGGCCCGGCAACGGGTTCTGCTCGGCGGTGCGAGCCGCCGTTCCGGAAGGCACACACACGCCCGCTCGTCCACGTGACGAGAGCGGTGGCGGGTTCATACCCGCCACCGCTCTTCGCATGTCGGCCTGGGTCGAGACGAGCTCCGGCTGGTTCCCCGAGGCGTGCCCGACGACGCGACCGCCGCGCCGGACACCTTCGCCGTCGACGGGACGACGGAGTACGGTCCCGTCACGGCGACGGTCCACGTCCTCCCCACCCAGCCAAGCAGATATACCCCGCGAGAGAGAGACCCCCATGCCTGACACCCCGAGCTTCGTCCCCGGGCCGCAGTACGACGGGTGGCTGCCCGGCGTCGACCAGATCAGCTACGGCGGCGACTACAACCCGGAGCAGTGGCCCGAGCATCTCTGGGTCGAGGACGTCCGGCTGATGAACGAGGCGGGTGTGAACCTCGTCAGCCTCGGCATCTTCAGCTGGGCGCTGCTGGAGCCGCGCGAGGGCGAGTTCGACTTCGGCTGGCTGGACCGCGTGATCGGGCTGCTGCACGCGGGCGGCGTCCGCATCCTGCTCGCCACGCCGACGGCGGCCCCGCCGGCCTGGCTGTACGCGGCCCACCCGGACGCGCGGGTGGTGGACCGGAACGGCACGCCCATGGGTCCTGGCGGGCGCGGCCTCATGGCCCCGACCGCGCCCGCGTACCGCGAGGCGGCCCTGCGCATCACCACCGCGCTGGCCGAGCGGTACGGCACGCACCCTGCCGTCGTGGGGTGGCACGTGCACAACGAGTACGGCGCGCCGGTCGCCCTGGACTACTCCGTGCACGCCCAGCGCGCGTTCCGCGAGTGGCTGCGCGAGCGGTACGGGTCGCTCGACGCGCTGAACGCCGCCTGGGGCACCGCGTTCTGGGGGCAGCACTACGGGGACTGGGAGCACGTCCAGGTCCCGGCCGCCGCGCCCGAGGCCGTGAACCCGGCCCAGCAGCTCGACTTCGCGCGGTTCTCCGACGCCGCCCTGCGGGCCTGCTTCATCGCCGAGCGCGACGCCGTCCGCGAGTACTCCTCCGCGCCCGTGACCACGAACTTCATGGCGGCGAGCTGCCCGTCCACCGACCTGTTCGCCTGGGGCAAGGAGGTCGACCTCGTCTCCAACGACCACTACCTGCGGGCCGCCGACCCCCGCGGGTACGTGGGGCTCGCCCTGGCCGCCGACCTCACCCGGTCCGTCGCGGGCGGCAAGCCGTGGCTGCTGCTGGAGCACTCGACGTCGGCGGTGAACTGGCAGCCGCGCAACGTCGCCAAGCGGCCGGGCGAGATGGCCCGCAACTCGTTCGCCCACCTGGGCCGCGGCGCGGACGCGATCATGTTCTTCCAGTGGCGCGCCTCGCGCTCGGGCGCGGAGAAGTTCCACTCGGCGATGCTGCCGCACGCCGGCACGTGGTCGCGGCTGTGGAGCGAGGTGACCCGGCTCGGTGCGAACCTCGGCAAGCTCTCTGAGCTGCGCGGCTCGCGCGTGCGGGCCGACGTCGCCCTGCTGTGGGACTACGAGTCGTTCTGGGCGCAGGACCTCGAGTTCCGCCCGAGCGAGGCCGCGCGCCACCGCGAGCGCGTCGACGCTTTCTACGATCGCCTCTGGCGCGACGGCCACACCGTCGACCTGGCGCGCCCGGGGCAGGACCTGTCGGGCTACAAGCTGGTCGTCGCTCCAGCGTCGTACCTGCTCAGGGTCAAGGACGCGGCGAACCTCACCGCCTACGTCGAGGCCGGCGGCACGCTGCTGGTGAGCTACTTCAGCGGCATCGTCGACGAGAACGACGCCGTGCACCCCGGCGGCTTCATGGCGCCGCTGCGCGACGCGCTCGGCGTCTGGGTCGAGGAGTTCCTGCCGCTGCGGGACGGTGAGTCGCTCACCGTCCGGTACGGGACGGACGCCGCGGGGGCGGGGCCAGGTGCGACCGAACTCACCGGCACCGTCTGGGCCGACGACCTGTCGCTCGCCGGCGCCGAGCGCGTCGGCACCTACACCGACGGCCCGAAGCCGGGCGGCGCGGCGATCACCCGGCATCGGCACGGCGCCGGCACGGGCTGGTACGTGTCGACCAACCTGGACGTCGGCGCCCTGGCCACGGTCATGGCCGACGTCTACGCGGACGCGGGCCTGGCGCCGTCGGGCACGGTGGAGGGGCTGGAGGTGGTGCGCCGCACCGGGGACGACGCCGACTACATCGTGGCGATCAACCACACGGGCGACGACGTGGAGCTGCCCCTGGACACGTCGGCCACGGATCTGCTCACCGGCGATACGGTCTCGGGCGACGCCGACATCCCCGCCGGCGCCGTCCGTGTACTCCGCACCAACCCCCGCTAGCGCCGAGAGACAATGTTTCCCATGACTGAACCGCAGTGGCTCGAAGCCTGGACCGCCGAAGAGGGCGCGCGCCGGGTCGACGAGCTCTTCACCCGTTCGTTCGACGGCTCCCCCGAGGGCGTCTGGTCCGCCCCCGGCCGGGTCAACCTCATCGGCGAGCACACCGACTACAACGCCGGCCTCTGCCTCCCGACGGCGCTGCCCCACCGCACCTACATCGCGCTGCGGCCACGCGAGGACGACCAGGTCCGGCTGGTCTCGGCGCAGGCAGAGGGCGTGTGGGAGGCCCGCCTGTCCGACATCGCGCCCGGCGCGGTGAGCGGCTGGGGCGCGTACGTCGCCGGCGTCGCCTGGGCCCTGGCCGAGGCGGGCCACAAGATCGGCGGCTTCGACGCCGCCGTCGACTCCTGCGTGCCGTTCGGGGCCGGGCTGAGCTCGTCCGCGGCGCTGGAGGCCGCGGTGGCGGTGGCCCTGGACGGGGTCGCGGGCCTCGGGCTCGCGGACTCCGACGCCGGGCGTGCCGAGCTGGTCGACGCCACCCGCCGCGCGGAGAACGAGATCGCGGGCGCGCCCACCGGCGGCCTCGACCAGTCGGCTTCGCTGCGCTGCCGGGAGGGCCACGCGCTGCTGCTCGACTTCCGGCCGGGCCTGAGCCCGCTCGAGTCCGGTGTGCCCGTGCCGTTCGACCTGGCCACCGGCGGCCTGACGCTCCTCGTCGTCGACACCAGGGCCGAGCACTCGCACGTCGACGGCGAGTACGGTGCGCGCCGCGCGGCATGCGAGCAGGCCGCGGAGCTGCTCGGGCTGGACTCGCTGCGCGACATCGCGCCGACCCTCGGCGGCATGGGCATCGACCGGGCGCTGGCCGAGCTCGAGCCCCACGACGCCGACGGGGTGCTGCGCCGCCGGGTGCGCCACGTCGTCTCGGAGATCGACCGCACCGCGCGGTTCGCGGACCTGGTGCGCGAGGGTCGCGCGGCCGACGTCGGCCCGTTCATGCTCGCCTCGCACGCCTCCCTGCGTGACGACTACGAGGTCTCCTGCCGCGAGCTCGACCTCGTCGTCGACTCCGCCATGGCGGCGGGCGCGCTCGGCGCGCGCATGACCGGCGGCGGCTTCGGCGGCAGCGCCATCGCGCTGGTCCGCCTGTCCGACGTCGACGCGGTCTCCCAGGCCGTCGCAGACGCCTTCGCCGACGCCGGCCTGCGGGCCCCGGCGTTCCTGCTCGCGCCGCCGTCCGCCCCGGCGGCCTAGCCCAGCTCTGTTGTGGGCGTAATCGTTGCGGCTAAAACGGACGCACAGTCGCAACGATCACGCCCACAACAAGACCGCCCGCTGCGCGCAAAGCCTTGGCTTCACCCGGTACTTTCATCCCGTCCCACGCCGGATCCGCCGCCGAGGAGACCGCATCGTCCGGGCACAGGACTACCCGGCCCAGCGGATCTGGCCGACGCTCATGGAGCGGCCTCTTCTCGCGACATGGTTTACAAAGACGTAACGGAATGGCGTTAAGAGAGATGACGGAATGGTGTTAAGAGAGATGACAAGCGCGACTCGTGGAATCCGCACTGGTAACGTTTAACCGGCCCGCACCAGGCAGGACCGCGGCTCACATAACAGAGACCTTTGGGTTGATTTGCCATCAGCCATCGGTCAGGATGTGCGTCGTGATCATTCGACGCTCCCGCGTGCCAGTGAAAGCAACGCACGGCCGCCGCAAAGGCGTGCTGCCCAGGCGTTGGCTGGCTGGGGCGGCCCTCGTCGCCACCGCGCTCATCGCCACCCTGGTCGTGGTTTTGCTACCCGACCACGTGGCCGATGCCGACCCTGGCGCCGCCGGCACGGAGGCGATTGACCCAACCGGGGTTGTGTCCCCGACCCCGTCGGCTACACCCACCCCGTCGGCTTCACCCACCCCGTCGGCTAGCGCGAGCGCCAAGCGGACCTCGGGTAAAACGTTCATGGGCAAGAGCACGGTGTTGATCGGAAGGATCTCGAATGATGAACCTTCGGACGCCGCACCATTCGACGCTCAGTACCAATACGTCGTCAGTCCGCCTGCACCGTCGAGCGACCTGTACACGGCGAAGACCTGCCCGGATGGGACGGACTGGTGGGGATGCGTGTGGGGTGGGCGCGGGGGGCTCATCCCCCATATGCAAGCCCGCGCTGCGCAGGCCACCTATAAGGGTCAACCGCATCCGCAGACGATTGTGTGGACGTGGTTTGTACTCCCCCACCTCACCCCCAATGCGACGTGGCAGGACGAGGTGAAGGCGGTCAACCAGGTCGACCTCCTCACCAGGTACCTGAACGACTACCGTTTCTTCCTCCAGAAGATCGGCACCTCGCCCGACATGATCGATCTCGAACCTGATTTTTGGGGATTCGCACGAGGGATGGGCGATGTGAACACGATCCCGGCGCAGGTGACTGCTGCGGCGCCGAACGACTGCGGAAACCAGGCGGACACTATAGCGGGTCTGTCCCGCTGCCTGATCGCAATGACCCGCAAGTACGCTCCTCACGCGACAGTCGGTCTGCACCTCACCTGCTGGGACTGGCCGGGCAACGAGCAGAAGTGCGCCAAGGATTACGCGGCCCTCGGGGCAAAAAACGCCGACTTCCTGGTCGGGGAGGTTGCAGATAAGGACGCCGGCTTCAGCGCCTTGCCGGAGAATGGCGGACAGAACTCATTCTGGAACGACCAGAAGTGGGCCAAGCAACTCGCATTCTGGAAGACGATGGCGGAGGCGGCCGGCAAACCGATCGTGGTCTGGCAGATCCCGGTCGGTAACATGCAACAGAACAACACCCCGTACCACTATCAGGACGACAAGGTGGACTGGCTGTTCTCACACATGGACCAGGTCGCGAGCGCGCATGTCGCGGGTCTGCTGTTCGGCCAAGGAACGGACAAGTCGACCACGATTGAAACCGACGGCGGCAACGTGTTCGCGAAGACGATCGCCTACCGAAACTCGGGTGGCACGCCGCTGAAATAGCGTGAGAAGGCTGCTGCCTTCGCGGTCGGCGGTCGTTCAGCACGGTCGGCCTGGTCCTGCTCGGCGCGGTCCTCCCCCCGCGGGACGTCGGTGACGACCCGCGGGGGGCAAGGTATTGCGTAGCAGCCGCGCAGCGCATGACGAAGCTGCTTGTCGCAGAGGGTGCCGCATGGAATGCGGCAGGGCATGGCATTGTCGCCGCGCAGCCAAGAACCCCAGCGGGTCCCCCCGCTGCGGGCAAAGGCTTCGCATCACCCCCTACTTTCATCCCCTCTCGGCTCGGACCTGGGCTAATGTCCGCCAGGCCGCCAGTGTGCAGAACGTTGCGCAGAGCTCAATGTCCCCGCCGCGAGGAGCCCCATGGGTGCCGTCCGCCAGTACGTCTTCCCCACCGTCCGGATCGTCATCTGGGCGGTGATCGCCGCGGCGCTCGTCGCCCTGGCTCTCAAGGGCGCCGAGCTCGACCCGCCGGACGCCCTCGAGCCCACGGGCGAGATCACGGAGTCGGTGATCCCGGTCGAGAAGGGCTCCGTCACCAACGCGGTCACGGTGCCGGCCTCCGTGGTCACCGACCCGCCCGTCGAGATCAAGGCCACCGCGGACGGCGTCGTCGCCGAGATCCAGGTCGACGACGCAAAGGTCGACAAGGACGTGCGCGTCCTGTGGATCAAGTCCGAGGAGCCTGTCGAGCCCGTCGTCGAGGTCGACGAGAAGACCGGTGAGGAGACCGTCACCGAGCAGGAGCCGAAGGTCACCTGGACCTCGATCCTCACGCCGGCCGCCGGCACCGTCGACGTCACGGTCCTCAAGGACCAGGCGGTCACCGTCGGCGAGACCATCGGCACCGTCGACCCCGGCACCCTGTCGGTCTCCGGCACGCTCACGGCCGACCAGCAGTACCGCCTCGTCGGCGCCAAGGGCACTGCCGAGGTGACGCTCAAGGGCGGCCCCGCGCCGTTCACCTGCACCGGGCTCACCATCGGCGAGGCGCCCGCAGGCGCCGGCACCGCGGGCGGCGAGGGCGAGATGGCGGAGGCGCCCGAGGCGGCCACGGGCGCCGTCCTCTGCGCCATCCCGCCGAAGGTCAAGGCGTTCTCCGGCCTGGGCGCCGAGATCGAGATCACGAACGGCAACGCGAAGGACGTCGTGGTGGTCCCGATCAGCGCGGTGCTCGGCACGTCGCAGACCGGCAAGGTGTGGACGGTCGCCAAGGAGAGCGCCGAGCCGAAGCAGCGCGACGTGACCCTGGGCCTGACCGACGGCCTGCAGGTCGAGATCACGAAGGGCCTCAAGGCCGGCGAGAAGATCCTCGAGTTCACCCCGATCGACGACGGCACGGAGGGCGGCGTGGACTGCGGCGACATGTCCGCGTACGACCAGGCGTCGATGGAGGGCGACATGGAGACGATTCAGGCGTTCGAGGAGGAGTGCTTCGGATGACCGGCACCCCGCTCGTCGACCTGCAGGGCGTCACCCGGCATGTCGAGCTCCCGAACGGGAGCACGCTCGAGATCCTGCGCGGGGTCGACCTGACGGTCGGCTCCGGCGAGCACGTGGCGATCGTCGGCCGATCCGGCACCGGCAAGTCCACCCTGCTGAATATCCTCGGCCTGCTCGACTCGCCCACGGCCGGCGAGTACCTCCTGGAGGGCGAGCCGGTCGGGCGGCTGCGCAGCCGGGCCCTGGCCCGACGCCGGGGCGACGACTTCGGCTTCGTGTTCCAGCAGTTCAACCTGCTGCAGGGGCGGACGGCGCTCGAGAACGTCGCCGCGCCGCTGATGTACGCGCGCGGCAAGCAGTTCTGGAGCCGCACGAAGCTCGCCACGCGGTCCCTGGACCGGGTCGGCCTGGGCGACCGGCTCGACACCCGGCCCGAGAAGCTCTCCGGCGGCGAGCAGCAGCGCGTCGCCATCGCCCGCGCGCTCGTGCGCGGGCCGCGCGTCATCCTCGCCGACGAGCCCACCGGGGCCCTCGACGTCGAGACCGGCCAGGCGATCATGACCCTCCTGGACGACGCCGCGAGCGAGACCGGGTCGGCGCTCGTCACGATCACGCACGACCTCGCGATCGCGGCCCGCGCGGACCGCCAGTTCCGGCTGGCCGACGGCGTCCTGGTCCCGATCCAGCTCGACGCGCCCGCGGCCGTGGCCGAGAGCGCCGCGGGGTCCGCCGCCGTCGCCGAGACCGCCGGGCTTCCCGCATGACCGGCGTCGTGGGCGCGATCCTCGAGGCCTGGGACGAGCTACGGATCCACCGGGTGCGGGTGCTGCTCGCGCTGATCGGCGTGGCCTGCGCCGTCACGGCGATCACGGGCATCACGGCCGCCGTCACGATGTTCGGCCAGGCCATGCAGGAGGAGAACGAGCGCATGAGCGGCCGCGACACCACCCTCGAGGCCTGGTCGTCGGGCAGCGGAACCCTGTCCGCGGCCGAGGTGGACGCGGTGGTCGACGGGGTAGCCGAGCGGCACAAGATCTCGTACCACTCCGTGCGTGCGAGCGCCGACCTGCAGGTTCGTGGCGCCGAGAGCGGCACCTTCGTCGAGTGGTCGGCGGTCGACGTCGACAGCGCGACCATCACCCGCCAAGGCATGGAGGAGGGGCGGTGGTTCAGCGAGGCCGACGCCGAGCGGCTGGCCCCCGTGCTCGTCGTCAACCAGGCCTTCCTGGACGCGTACGCCGACGGCGCCCCCGCCTCGACGCACCCGAAGGTGGTGATCGAGGGCGAGACGCCGGTCGCCGCCACCGTGATCGGCGAGGTGCCGGTGCAGTGGAACGACGAGGGACCGCGCGCCCTGATGCTGTTCGACCAGGCGGTGCGCTGGTTCCCGGACCGGGTCATGTCCGAGGGATACCGGTTCTGGGTGCCGCCGGAGCTGGCGGACCAGTTCGCCGAGGTGCTGCCGCGTGACCTGGCGGCGGCGGGCGTGCCGTTCGACGTCCAGAAGCCGATGGAAGAGCCGTTCGTGATCGACCGCGTTCTGCAGTACCTCGTGCTCGGCGTGGGCGGGTTCGCGCTGCTGCTGGGCGGGCTCGGACTGCTCAACATCGCGCTGGTCACCGTGCGCTACCGGATCCGGGAGATCGGCATCCGCCGGTCCTTCGGGGCCACGAGCGGGCGCGTGTTCTTCGGCGTCCTCATGGAGTCCGTGGTCGCCACGACCGTGGCCGGCGTCGTCGGCGTCGTGGTCGCGGTGGCGGTCATCAAGAACATCCCGATCGACCGCATCTTTGGCCGCCCGCTCGAGGACCTGCCGGGCTTCCCGTTCGACGCCGCCCTGGTGGGCATGGCGTGCGCCGTCGGGATCGGCGCCCTGGCGGGGCTGATCCCCGCGATCTACGCGGTGCGGGTCAAGGTGATCGACGCGATCCGCTACTGACGGGCTCGCTTCGTTGAGTGCGGGATATTTGCGGGATCAGGCGGTCCAGAACCGCAAATATCCAGCACTCAACGAGGCAGGCGGTCAGAGCTCGTAGGTGGCCACCAGCGGGGCGTGGTCGCTCCAGCGTTCCGCGTACGTCGGGGCGCGGTCGACCTCGACCTTGCGGCACGCGCCCGCGAGGGCCTGGTTCGCGAGCTGGTAGTCGATGCGCCAGCCGGAGTCGTTGTCGAACGCCGCGCCGCGCCACGACCACCAGGTGTAGGGGCCGGGGCCGTCGCCGGCGTGGGCGCGCCCGAGGTCGGTCCACCCGTACTCGTCGAGCCACCGCGTCACGTAGGCGCGCTCCTCGGGCAGGAACCCGGCGCTCTTCAGGTTGCCCTTCCAGTTCTTGATGTCGACGCATCGGTGGGCGATGTTGAGGTCGCCGGCCAGGAGTGCCGGCGCCCCTGCCGCGGAGAGCTCCGCCAGGCGCGCCGTGACCTTCTCCAGGTAGGCGTACTTGGCCACCATCGTGTGCTCCTCGCCGGGCTTGGTGGACCCGGAGTGCAGGTAGGCGGAGATGGCGGTGAACGTGCCGCCGTCGGGGAGCTCGACGTCGGCCTCGATCCACCGGCCGGTGTCGGGACCGGCCTCGACGTCGCCGTCGGGCCCGTGGGCCGCCAGGCCCGTGCGCACCTCGCCGATCGGCAGGCGGGAGGCCACGAGCACCCCGGCGCGGCCCTTGACCTCGCTCTCCGCGTGAGTCACGTGCCAGCCGTCGAGCAGCTCGCGCGCGACCTTGTCGGGGGCACGCACCTCCTGCAGCAGCAGCACGTCCGGCGTGCGGGTGGCGATCCAGGCATCCATGCCGCGGCGGACGGCGGCGCGGATCCCGTTGACGTTGGCGGTGGCGACGATCAGAGGCACCGGGGCAGCCTACTTGCCGCTTCCGCCGGGGGCCGAGGCACGGCCAGGCCTGGTCGCCGGCTGGAACCTGAAGGAGATTGCCTCCATCAGGGGCTTGTGCTGGGTCTTCTGCACGGCGGCGATGCGCCAGTCGCCCTCGGCGTCGCGCACGACGACGTACGTGGCGAGCTTCCCGAGCCGGCGCGGCGCCTTCTTGGCGACGTCGCCGCGGGTGACGATGACGGCGGTGTCGGCGCCGTAGCGGCGGACGTCGAGGATCTCCAGGTGGAGCCGGGTGCCGGCGAGGAAGCTGTCGAACAGGGCCTGGTGGGCACGGCCGATCTCGGCGCCGCCGCGGTAGACGGTGCCGACGAAGGTGACGTCGGTGGCGTCGGTGGTGAAGCAGGCGCCATAGGCGACGCCGTCTCCGCGGTTCCACGCGTCCTGGCTGCGCGCAATGAGGTCGCGGACCGCTACGTCGTCGGACTGGGCGGTCGGGGTGAGGTCGGTCATCTCGGTGGATCCTCTCGTGATATCTTCGCTGAAGATGTTTCTTCTACGAGGCAGTCTCTTCTCTGAGGAAGAGATTAGAGAGAGGGAGACCCTGGTGTCAACACCGCGAGCGGACTCTGAGGCGAGCGCGACGTACCGGCGGTACCTGAGCGCCGTCATGCTGCACGGCCACGCGAGCGCCCGGGCCTGCGACCTCGGCGCGACTGACCTCTACGCGCTCAACATCCTCGAGCTGGCGGGGCCGATGACCCCGGGCGAGCTCGGCTCGCGCACCGGCCTGACCACGGGGCCGACCACCCGGCTCGTCGACCGGCTCGAGGCGGCCGGTTACGTCCGCCGGGCGCCCGACCCCGGCGACCGCCGGAAGGTGATCGTCGAACCAGTCGGCAAGCCGGCCCAGCTCGACGAGGTCATGGCACCGGCCCGGCAGAAGATCGGTGGGATCCTCGCCGGCTACTCCGCCGAGCAGCGCGACCTGCTCTTCGACTACTTCGACCGGGCGGCGCAGGCCTACCAGGACGCCGCCGAGCAGATCCCGGGCGGCGCCCGCCGGACGCCCTGACGCCCGGGGTCACGCCCCGTCGTGGGCCGCCTGCAGCGCGGCGACGTCGATCTTGCCCATCTTGAGCATCGCGTTCATCGTCGCGATCTCGCCGGGCGTCGAGTACGTGCCGGAGAGCTCCTCGAGCTCCTTGGGGATGACCTGCCACGACACCCCGAACTTGTCCTTGAGCCAGCCGCAGGCGCCGGGCTCCCCGCCGTCGGCGGTGAGGAGGTCCCAGTAGTGGTCGACCTCCTCCTGCCCCTCGACGGACAGGTAGAACGAGAACGCCTCGTCGAGCGAGAAGTGCGGGCCGGCGTTCAGCCCGGTGACGGGCAGACCGGCCACCGTGAACTCCACGACGAAGTCCGCGCCCGGCTCGGCACCCGGCGCATCCTGTGGCGCCTTCACGACGTTGTCCACGGACGAGCCGGGGATGTGCTCGGCATAGAACGCTGCGGCCTCGCCGGCCTTGTTGTTCCCGAACCAGAGATGCGCTCGAGCGGTGACCATCGTGTCCTCCTGAGTTGGTCGAGGGCGCCGTCGGCCCCGTCATCTACTCCGACCGGGCGCCCGCCGGAAACTCATCGGCCGTCGCGCCCGGTACCACCCGAGCTCGGGGGTCAGCGCACGAGCACCCCGCCGTGCGGCATCTCCCAGGCCTCGGCGAGGCGCGACGGCCGGACCGCGGAGCCACCGCCGAAGAACTCGCAGAACTTCATGATCAGCGGGTCCCAGCCGACGGGGTCCACGTGGTGCGTGCCCGGGATGACGAGCTCCTCGGCGACATGGCTGCGCAGCACCCGGACGTGGAAGACCGTCGCGCCGGAGTCCGGAGTGCCGAGCGGGGTCTCCTGCGCGAGGACGCACTCGAGCTGCACCGGGCACTCGGTCACCCGCGGCGCCCCTACCAGCTCGGACTCCTGTTCCGTCAGGCCGGCCCGGGCGAACTTGTCCGGGACGAACTCGTACCCCATCGCAGCCTTCTGCTGCGACACGTCGGGCCTCCCGGTGGTGAGCGCCAGCCGGTCCACGGCGTCGACCATGCCGGAGGGCACGAGGTTCAGGACGCACTCACGCTCACGGCGGAGGTTCGCGGCAGTCCTCGCGGAGTTGCCGAGACCCAGCGCGCAGTGGTCGTTGAGCCACCAGGCCGACGACATCGGCGCGAGGTTGGCCGACCCGTCCGGGTTCCGTGTCGAGATGAGCACGACGGGCGTGCCGAAGTACATGACCTTGAGGTCGACGGTCTTGTGCATGCCCCAAGCCTGGCCGCGCTCCGCCCGGAGGTCTGGCGGGAATCGGACGTCGCGTGCGGCACTTCGAACGTCCCGCGACCGGTCACGACGCGGAGAACATCGGGCTGAACCCCATGGCGAGATCAGTTGCGCGCAACACATGCGATGGACGGATCACGCGAAGTTCGCCTAAGAGGTTCCGCCGGTAGGGCGTCGGTGTTCAGGGGCGTCGTCGGGGGCGGGCCTCCTACTGCGGTCGCATCAGGTCCAAGTCCTCACCCCATGCGTCCAGTACCGCGCCGTGCCCGGCCCGCCGGGCCACTGCCTCGACCTGGGCGAAGAGGCGACGCTGTGTGGACACGTCGCCCATTCCTGAGATGCGGTCCGCAGTGTCGAGCAGCATGCCGGTGTCCCAGCCGGGAAGTGGGAATCGGGCGAGCTCCCATTCCAGGTACTTGTTGTAGGGGCGGGGGCGACGGTCGAGAGTGAAGAGCAGCTCCAGCAGAAACCGGATGCTGTCGGCGGCGTCGAGGCGGGCCGCGAGCGCATGCCCGTCGCGGTCGTTCTTGACCGAGCGGTAGAGGGAGTTGGCGTAGGCATCGAGCCACTCGCCCGCCTCCCGGAAGGCTTCATCGGCGTCGAGCCGTGCCTTGCTGGCCAGGATCTGGGCGATACCTCCCTCGAGCCGGTCGAGCGCAATCCGGGCGCGGGCGAGGGCGTACCGCTCAAAGCCGGGCATTCCGGCGGCACGGAACTCGTCAAGGGAGAGGACGACGAGGTCGAGTTCTGGGGTGCGGTGCCCCGTAAACCGGGTGAGGGCCGTCGTAGCGCCATCGGCGAGGACGACGTACAGGTCGTGGTCGGAGTGCTTGGTGGTCATGCCCTCGTGGGCCCGGGAACCTTTGAGGACGAGGCCGACGACAGCTGGATCAGTGGCGGCGAGTTCGACAAATGCGTCGTAGGTGAGGGGCTGCTGAGCAGTCATTGCGTGATCTCCGGCGTTGTGATGACGGGTATGCCAACCGGGCGGCCCGAAACTCATCGGGGTCGCCCCAATGTCTGCGGCGGCGCTTGGCCGCCGCCCGGAAGATCAACGCACGTGCGGACTTTACCGCCCCTTTGGCCGTCGCTCCCCGCTCTCCGCCCGTCTGCGCTGCCAGCCTCACCAGGCAGACGGGAGGAGCGACGGGCTGCCAGGCAGGCGCACGGCCTGTTGTCGGGGCCGATAAGAGGTTCCGCCGGTAGGTGCCTGGTTCGTCCGGGTTTGGCACAGCAGTTGCTGCCAGGATCCAGCCGATCTGGCAGCAACTGCTGTGCTGAACGACAGTCAGCGCTCAGCCGGCGAGCGCTCGCTCCGCCGACTCCACGACGTTGGCCAGCAGCATCGCCCGCGTCATCGGGCCGACGCCGCCCGGGTTGGGCGACACCCAGCCCGCGATCTCCGCGGCCTCCGGCGACACGTCGCCCACCACGCGCGACTTGCCGGTCTCCGGGTCGGTCTCGCGGGAGACGCCGACGTCGATCAGCACAGCGCCCGGCTTCACCATCTCACCGGACACGATGCCCTTGACGCCCGCGGCGGCCACGACGACGTCAGCCCGCTTGACCAGCCCGGCGAGATCCTGCGTGCCGGTGTGCGTCAGCGTGACCGTCGCGTTCACGGCGCGCCGCGTGAGCAGCAGGCCGATCGGGCGGCCCACGGTGACGCCGCGGCCCAGCACCACTATCTCCTTGCCCGCGAGCTTGATCCCGTGCCGCTCGACGAGCTCGATGATGCCGCGCGGGGTGCACGGCAGCGAGGAGGTGATCTCCTCGTTGACCCGCAGCACGAGGCGCCCCAGGTTGGTGGGGTGCAGGCCGTCGGCGTCCTTGTCGGGGTCGACGAGCTCGAGCACGCGGTTGGTGTCGATGCCCTTCGGCAGCGGCAGCTGGACGATGTACCCGGTGCAGGCGGGGTCCTCGTTCAGCCTGCGGACCGCCGCCTCGATGTCCTCCTGCGTGGCGTCGGCGGGGAGGTCCTCCCGGATCGACGCGATGCCGACCTCGGCGCAGTCGCGGTGCTTGCCCGCCACGTACCACTGCGAACCGGGGTCGTCACCCACCAGAAGCGTGCCCAGTCCGGGAACGACGCCCCGCTCGCGCAGCGCGGTCACCCGCTCCTTCAGCTCCGCCTTGATCGCCCCGGCGGTAGCCTTCCCGTCCAAAATCTGTGCGCTCATGCGTACCTCCCTCAGTGAGTGCTGGGTATTTGTGGGGTTACAACGTTCTCGCCCACAAATACCCAGCACTCAGCGGAATCGTTAGAGACCCGGGTAGAGCGGGAACTTGGCCGTCAGGCTCGCGACCCGCGCCGACAGGGCGTCGATGTCGGTCGCGGCGCCCTGCTTGAGGGCCGTCGCGATGATGTCGGCGACCTCGGTGAACTCGGCGTCGCCGAACCCGCGCGTGGCGAGCGCCGGCGTGCCGATGCGCAGCCCCGAGGTGACGCGCGGCGGGCGCGGGTCGAACGGGACGGCATTGCGGTTCACGGTGATCCCGGCGTCGTGCAGGAGGTCCTCGGCCTGCTGACCGTCGAGGTCAGAGTTGCGCAGGTCGACGAGCACCAGGTGCACGTCGGTGCCGCCGGTCAGCACGGACACACCGGCCGCCGCGACGTCAGGCTGGGAGAGGCGCTCGGCGATGATCGACGCACCGCGGAGCGTGCGCTCCTGGCGGTCCTTGAACGACTCGGTCGCCGCGAGCTTGAACGAGACCGCCTTGGCGGCGATCACGTGCATGAGCGGGCCGCCCTGCTGGCCCGGGAACACGGCGGAGTCGATCTTCTTGGCGTACTCACCCTTGGACAGGATGAAGCCGGAGCGCGGCCCGCCGATCGTCTTGTGCACGGTCGACGAGACGACGTCGGCGTGCGGCACGGGCGACGGGTGCAGCCCCGCCGCGACGAGCCCGGCGAAGTGCGCCATGTCGACCCACAGCTTGGCGCCCACCTCGTCCGCGACCTCACGGAACGCGGCGAAGTCGAGGTGGCGCGGGTAGGCGGACCAGCCGGCGATGATGACGTCGGGTCGGTGCTCGAGCGCCTTTTTGCGGACCTCGTCCATCTCGATGCGGTAGGTCTGAGGGTCGACGCCGTAGGCGCCGACGTCGTACAGCTTGCCGCTGAAGTTGATCTTCATGCCGTGCGTGAGGTGGCCGCCGTGGGCCAGCTCGAGGCCGAGGATCTTGTCCCCGGCGTTGATCAGGGCGTGCAGCACTGCCGCGTTGGCCTGGGCACCGGAGTGCGGCTGGACGTTGGCGTGCTCGGCGCCGAACAGGTCCTTGGCACGGGCGATCGCGAGGTTCTCCGCGATGTCGACCTGCTCGCAGCCGCCGTAGTAGCGGCGGCCCGGGTAGCCCTCGGCGTACTTGTTCGTCAGGACCGAGCCCTGTGCCTCAAGGACGGCGCGCGGAACGAAGTTCTCGGACGCGATCATCTCGAGAGTGTCGCGCTGGCGGGCCAGCTCTCCGGTCAGGACGGCGGCGATCTCGGGGTCGAGCTCGGCGAGCGGGGTGGAGAGCGGGTCGGGAGTCGATGCGCTCATAGCTCCTCGATTCATGCGGGACGGGAATTGTCGGACGGCGGTGGAAGAGCCCACGCACCGTGACATGTATTGCCCGGGCGCACACCCTCCACGAGGTGACCCAGGGCCCAGGCGAACGACCCGTCGTCGGCATGACTCGTCGCTCCCCGGTGGTGATCCACCTGACGCCAGTCGCGACCCGAAGATCGTAGCAGCGGCCGTCCGAACCCGTGCCCGGCGCCCGCCGCCCACGCCCTGCGCACCCCCGCCGTCGGCCCTGAGGCCCGTCATTGCAACGAAAGTACCTGAGACCTTTCGCGATTCACCCGTACGTCGCTACTCTGCGGCTCATGCCCTCCCCCGTGTCACCGGACGCAGGTGTTCCGGAACACCAGCCAGACAAGCCCCGCCAGACCAGCCGACCGCAGACCAGCGGCCAGCCCCGCCAGACGCCGAACAGTCCCCCACAGAACGGTGGCCGACCGCAGTCGGGCCAGTTCCGGTCCGGCCAGTTCCAGTCCGGCCAGTTCCAGTCCGGCCAGTTCGCGACCACCGGCCAACCGCAGTCCAGGCAACCGCAGTCCGGACAGTTCTCCACTCGTTCCGCCACCGGCTCCGGCGCCACCTCGACGGCGCCCGGCACCGGCCGCCGCCCGCCCGCGAACCCCGCCGGAGGCGGTGGCGACGGAGCCAGCGGCGCCGGCACCGGTCGGCGCAGGAGCGCAGGCAGGCGGGACTGGATCTGGTCCGTCGTCGCGTTCGTCGTCGCGGCTGGGGTGATCGCCGCCGTCAGCTTCCACTTCTTCGGCCCCGACGACAGCGAGGACCCCGGCGCCACCTGGGCCGTCGACTCGTGCGCCGGACCCGACCCGACGGCCGAGGACATCGACGCCGAGACCGACACCTACCGGCCGCTGCCCTGCGACGACCCGGAGGCCACGGTCACCGTCCTCGACATCGAGGACGCCGTGTCCGTGGGGCAGATGCACTGCCCGGCCAGCACCGACGTCGTCTTCCAGAAGGACGGCCAGGCCGGTGGCGAGACGCAGGCGGTCTGCGCCCGCAACCTGTCCGACGACCACCCCGGCGATCCCGGGATGGGCGGCGGCCAGCTCTTGACGGGCGACTGTGTGAACGGTGACGGCGGCGAGGTCGCCTGCTCGTCGGCCGGCGCGCAGAAGGTCTCCGGCCTCGCGGTCGGCGGCGGCGGGTGCCCCGAAGGGACCGTCGACCAGCTCAAGCTGGGCTTCGACCCGCAGCGCAGCTACGAGACGATCTGCCTCGGCGGGTGACCTGCACCGTCATCTGTCGCTCATCCCGCCGAAACCGGCAGTCACCGCGCCATGGCTAGATTCGGGCGTATGGCCCGTGTCCAGGAGACCGTCTTCGAGCGCAACGTCCCGGCGGGCGCCGTCGTCGACCATGCGCTGGGCGGCACGCGGCACGCGGTGTTCTGGCTGGACGACGCGGGTGAGTGCACGGCCTACCCCGCGCTGTCTGCCCCGATCCGGGCAGACATCGTGGTGGTCGGCGGCGGCTACACGGGGCTGTGGTCGGCGCTGCGCGCGAAACAGCGTCACCCCGGGGCGCGGGTGGTGCTGGTCGAGGCACGCGCGGTGGGCTGGGCGGCGTCGGGCCGGAACGGCGGGTTCTGCGAGGCGAGCCTCACGCACGGCGACGAGAACGGCCGCCGTCGCTGGCCGGACGAGCTCGACACCCTGACCCGCCTCGGCCACGAGAACCTGGCCGCCATGGAGTCCGCGGTGAGCGACCTCGGGCTGGACTCCCAGTGGGAGCGCACCGGGATCATCGACCTCGCCGTCGAGCCGCACCAGATCGACTGGCTGCAGGACGCCGCGCAGGAGGCCGCCCGCGCCGGCGTCCCCCACACGTTCCTCGACCGGGCGAAGATGCGTGCCGAGATCGCGAGCCCGACCTACGAGGCGGGCCTGGTCCGCCCCGACGCGGCCGCTCTGGTGCACCCCGCGCGGCTGGCGGCGGAGCTGGCGCGTGTCGCGAGCGAGCTCGGCGTCGAGATCTTCGAGCAGACGCGGGTGACGCGGCTGGCCGCGCCGGGCCGCGGCGCCGGCAGCGACGTCGTCCTGCGCACGACGTCGCCCGCGGGCGACGCGACCGTGCGCGCGGACCGCGTGATCCTCGGGACCAATGTGTTCCCGTCCCTGCTGCGCCGCTACCGCATGCACACGGTGCCGGTCTACGACTACGTGCTGGCGACGGAGCCGCTGCCCGCTGATCTGCTGGGCGCCATCGGCTGGCGCGGCCGGCAGGGCCTCGCGGACCTGGCGAACCAGTTCCACTACTACCGGCTGACGGCCGACAACCGGATAGTGTTCGGCGGCTATGACGCCGTCTACCACTACGGCGGGCGCGTGAGGCGGGTGTACGAGAACCGGCCGGAGACGTTCCGGCGCTTGACGGAGCACCTGCTGACGACGTTCCCCCAGCTCGAGGGCATCCGCCTCACGCATCGGTGGTCCGGCGCGATCGACACGTCCACCCGGTTCTGCGCGTTCTTCGGCCAGGCAGCGGGCGGTCGCGTGCAGCATTCCGCGGGGTTCACCGGGCTCGGCGTCGCCGCCACGCACTTCGCGGCGCAGGTCATGCTCGACCGGTTCGACGTGCTCGACGGCTCCCCCGACACCGAGCGCACGGCGCTCCGGATGGTGCGGCAGGTCCCGGTGCCGTTCCCGCCGGAGCCGGTAGCGGCGGCCGGGATCCAAGCCACCCGCTGGGCGCTCGACCGGGCCGACCACCAGCGCGGGCGGCGAAACGTGCTGCTCAGGTCGCTGGACGCACTTGGCCTGGGCTTCGATTCCTGACAGTCTGCGCAGACTGTCCGCCGTCGAAGGAGCGCACCCGTGACCAAGCCCCCGATCCCCGAGAACATCGCCAGCGTCCTCGCGCGGCCGAATCCCGCGGTCATGGCGACCGTCCGGCCGGACGGCGCCCCCGTGTCGGTGGCCACCTGGTACCTGTACGAGGACGGCAGGGTGCTGCTCAACCTCGACGGCACCCGCAAGCGCCTGGACCACCTGCGGGCGGACCCGCGGGTCTCGCTGACGGTGCTCGACGCCGACAGCTGGTACCGGCACGTCAGCCTCCAGGGCCGCGTTACGATCACGCCGGACGAGGGCCTGGCCGGAATAGACCGGCTCTCCATGCACTACGGGAGCGGCGCCTACCCGAACCGCGACAAGCCGCGGTTCGACGCGTGGATGGAGATCGACTCCTTCCACACCTGGGGGTACTGACCTACTTCGGCTGCGCGCCCGCTGCGCCCAGCACGCGGCGCAGGTAGGTGTACGTCAGGTCGCCCGCGGCCTTGTCGTACTGCTCCTCGTAGCCGTGCTTCGTGTACATCGCGAGGTTCTGCTTGGAATCCTTGCCGGTGAAGACCCAGATCTCCGTGGTCTGCTCCGGCAGGAACGGGAGCACCGCGAAGAGCATCTCGGTGCCGATGCCCCGGCCCTGCTTGTCCGGGGCGACGGCGAGCCGGCCGAGCGTCGCCTTCTCGCCCTCGATCTCGACGCGCACCGAGCCGATCATCCGGTGGCCCTCCCACGCGCCGATCGTCACGACGTCGTCGCGCGCCAGGTCCTCCCGCAGCTCGGTGAGCGTCTGGGTCAGGGGCGGGATGTGCGGGTCGTCGTACAGCTGCGCCTCGGTCACGAACGCCGCGCGTCGTAGCGTGAGAAGCTCGCCCGCCTGGTCGTCCTCGACCAGCGCGATCGTCGTGGTGGAGTTGCTCATGACCCCATGGTGGCAGAGGTGGCGTGCCCGGGTCGACGGTGTTCGCGGACCAGACGCTGTCAGTGGCTCCGCGTAGGTTCTGGGCATGGGGAATTCAGGAGCCCGGCGGACGGCGGAGCCGGGCGAGCGCATCGACGTGCGGCCCGCCGTCGGGCGATACGACGACTTCTACGAGGTGGTGGGAGTCAAGAAGCCCGGCGGTGGGGGCTGCTGGTGCATGAGCTACCGGGACAGCCGCGTCCGCAACGAGGACCGCCCTGGCTACATGCGGAACCTCTGCGAGGCCGAGCCCGGCCCGGGCGTACTCGTGTACGTGGACGACCTCGTGGCGGGCTGGTGCTCGATCGCGCCCCGTTCCACGTACCGCCGGCTCATGAACAGCCGCACCATCCCGTTCGTGGACGACCGCGAGGCGTGGTCGGCGGTGTGCTTCGTGGTCCGTGCGGGGTACCGCAAGCGCGGGCTCATGCATCATCTCCTCGCCGGGGCCGTGGAGCACGCCCGCGCGTACGGAGCCGAGGTGGTCGAGGGCTACCCCGCCGACACTGGCCCGGACCGCGTGGACGTGATCAGCGGTTATGTCGGGACGGTGCGCCTGTTCGAGGCGGCGGGCTTCGAACGCGCGGCTGAGACGGGCGGCGTGAGCGGCGGCCGACGGCGCTGGCTGATGCGCCGGGAGCTCGCGCGCGATGAGATCCCGCCCGCCGCGCCGAGCCAGCCGGGTTAGCCTGACGGCGTGAACGACGCGACCGCAGCCACCCACTGGATCCTCACCCTGTCCTGCCCGGACCAGCCGGGAATCGTGCACGCGGTGGCGGGAATGCTCGCCGAGCACGGCGGCAACATCACGGAGTCGCAGCAGTTCGGCGATCCGACGTCGGGCCTGTTCTTCATGCGCGTGCAGGTCGAGTCGACGGCGTCCCGCGACGAGCTGACCGCGGCGATGACACAGGTGGCGGGCCAGTTCGAGATGACGTGGACGCTCGACGTCGTCGGCCGGCGCATCCGCACGCTGGTCATGGTGTCCAAGGCGGCGCACTGCCTCGTCGACCTCCTGTACCGGGAGCGGTCGCAGCGCATGCCGATCGACGTCGTGGGCGTGGTGGGCAACCACCGCGACCTGGAGGACATCGCCACGTTCTACGGCAAGCCGTTCCACCACGTGCCGGTCACCAAGGACACGAAGGCCGAGGCGGAGGCGACGCTCCGGGGCCTCGTCAAGGAGCTCGACGTCGAGGTCGTGGTGCTGGCCCGGTACATGCAGATCCTGTCCGACGAGCTGTGCCGCGACCTGAGCGGGCAGATCATCAACATCCACCACTCGTTCCTGCCGTCGTTCAAGGGCGCCGGGCCGTACCGGCAGGCCCACGAGCGCGGCGTGAAGATCATCGGCGCCACGTCCCACTACGTGACGGGCGACCTCGATGAGGGCCCGATCATCGAGCAGGACGTCGAGCGCGTGGACCACTCCCGCACGGTCGAGGACCTGGTGGGCATCGGCGAGGACGTCGAGCGGCGCACGCTCGCCCGGGCGGTGCGCTGGCACGCGGAGCGCCGGGTACTGCTGGACGGCCGCCGCACCGTCGTCTTCCGCTGACGACGCGGGCGTGAGCGCGATCGTTGCGCCTAAACGGGTGCATAGTCGCAACGATCTCGCCCACAGCCAGGACAGCGCGAAAGCCGGGCTCCTGACGTCCATCAGGGGGTCCCGGCTTCACTTCTGACACTCCACGCGGGAGGCAGCTCGCACGAGGATAGCTCGGCTTCGTGCAGTCGCGCGACCGATCGTGCTGCGTTGCGCGGGTCCGCTCCCCTGAATGTCCGCCTCCATCACACGCTTGCGCATGCGGCCGCGGCCATTTCCATGCGTAACCGTGTGGTCGAAGCGGACCTCCCGCTCGACGCCGAAAGGGTGCGCTTCCGCTCAGTGATTGGGCCCACAACCCACGTGAACTTTGGGCCGAATCACTGAGCAGAAGCGCACGTCCGATCCCCCGCCCCGTCAGC
Source organism: Promicromonospora sp. NPDC057138 (assembly GCF_042670845.1). Classification (NCBI taxonomy): domain Bacteria; kingdom Bacillati; phylum Actinomycetota; class Actinomycetes; order Micrococcales; family Promicromonosporaceae; genus Promicromonospora; species Promicromonospora sp. NPDC057138. The sequence goes on from NZ_JBHUUX010000045.1 coordinate 29,010, forward strand.
CCTTGACCGCGCCCGCCAGGGCGAAGGCCGAGCCCGAGATTCTCGTGACCAGCACGTACAGGCCGAGCACCGGGGCGGCGTAGAGCAGCGAGTACGCCGCGAGCTGCCCGTACGCGACCGACCCGTACTGCCCGAAGAACGCGAAGATGCTCACGGCCGCCGGCTGCTTCTCCGGGGACAGCAGCAGCACGAACGGGACGAAGAAGTTCCCCCATGCCTGCACGAACACGAAGATGAACACGACGGCGATGCCCGGCCGCATGAGCGGCAGCACGATCCGCCACAGCGCCTGCATGGCCGACGCCCCCTCGGTCCAGGCCGCCTCTTCGAGCGAGATCGGCACGGAGTCCATGAAGTTCTTCGTCATCCAGATCGCCATGGGCAGCGACGTCGCGGCCATGAAGAAGATGGTCCCCGGCAGCGAGTCGAGCAGGTTGAGCTGCACGAACAGCGCGTACACCGGGACCATGATCGCCGTGATCGGCAGGCACGTGCCGAACAGCACCGAGTACAGGAAGTACTTGCCGAACCGCATGCGGTACCGCGACAACGGGTAGGCGGCGAGCACCGCGACCACCACGGTGATCGCCCCCGATCCCGCGGAGAGCACGAACGCGTTCCACAACGGCAGCCAGGTCAGCTCCGGCGTCATGATCGCCGAGAAGTTCGCGGTGGTCACGGCGTCGGGCAGCCCGAAGGAGAGCGTCGCCTCCGCGTCGAACGACGCGACGAGTATCCACGCCATCGGGAGCACGAACAGCACGGCGATCGCGAGCAGCACCAGGTTGGCCGCCACCTTGGTCGGCTTGACGCGCGGTCCCGCGAGCTGGCCCGCCGTCGCGCCACGTCTCGTCCGCACAGCGGGCGGCGTCATCGTGCCGGCCATCAGTCCACCTCCGGTCGGAGCGCTCGGATGTAGATCACGGAGAAGACCGCGCCCACGATGATCATCACTGTCGCGATGGCCGTGCCGTAGCCGACCTGCGCGAACTTGAACGCCTCCTGGTAGGCCAGGATCGGCAGGGTCGAGCTGTCGGTGCCCGGGCCGCCGCCGGTCATCACGTAGATCAGCGTGAACACGGACAGGGTCTGCAGCGTGGTGAGCATGAGGTTGGTCGAGATGCTGCGCCGGATGACCGGCAGGGTCACCCAGGCGAGCCGCTGCAGCCCGTTCGCGCCGTCGAGCTGCGCGGCCTCGGTGAGCTCCGGCGGCACCTCCGCGAGCGCCGCCGAGTAGACCATCATCGAGAAGGCCGTGCCGCGCCAGATGTTGGCGAGGATCACCGCGAGCATCGGGGTGGAGTACAGCCAGTCGGGTCCGGTGATCCCGATCCCGCCGAGCATGGTGTTGAGCGTGCCGTCGGAGTGGAAGAACGCGTACGAGGCGAACGCCGCGACGATCTCCGGCAGCACCCACGCGGCGACCACGACGGTCGAGGCGATCGACCGCACCGGCTTGACGGCCGAGCGCAGCAGCCCGGCCAGCGCGATGCCCAGCACGTTCTGCCCCACGACGGCGGAGAGGAACACGAAGATGACGGTGAGCCAGAGCGACTTCGGGAAGTCGGGGTCGCCGACCAGGGCGGTGTAGTTGTCGAACCCGATCCACTCCGGGTTCAGGGCGGTGGGCCCCGTGAGTGCGGCGTTCGTGAACGAGCCGTAGAACGACCACACCACGGGACCCAGCATGAACAGTGCGAGCAGGACGACGGCGGGCGCGAGCGGTACCGCCCGCGCCGCGCCGCGGGATGCGACGGCCATCGGATCAGCCCTGGACGGTGTTCTCTTCGCCGACGATGCCGGCCACCGCCTCGTCGTAGACGGCGGCTGCCTCCTCCGGCGTCTGCTGCCCGGTCATGACGGACTCCATCGCGACCATGATCTCGTTGGCGACCTTCGGGTAGTCCGAGGTGGCGGGCCGGAAGTTGGTCACGTCGACCAGGTCGGTGAAGAACTTCGTGGTCGGGTTCGACTTGGTGTACTCCGGGTCCTCGGCGACGTCGGTCCGCACCGCGATCTGGCTGTTCGCGACGTCGAACCAGAGTGAGTTCTCCCGGTTCAGGGCCATCGAGATGAAGTCGAAAGCGGCGTCGGGGTTCTTGGAGCCGGAGCCGAGGGCGAGCGTCCAGCCGCCCGACATGCTCACGGCGCCCGGGTCGGCGCCGTCCTGCGTGGGCATGGGCGCGGTCCCCATCTTCTCGGACCACTCGGGCCACGGCGCGACGCCGGACTCGAGCCAGTTGCCCGCGACCCACGAGCCGTCCAGCGCGATGCCGACCTTGCCCTCGGGCAGCCACTCGGCCTGCACCGTGTTGCCGATGTTGGTGTCGAGCGCCTGCTGCGGGGTGGGCGCGAGGCCCTCCGTGAACACGGTGGTCACGAAATCGAGCGCGTCGATGAAGCCCTGCGAGCCCACCACCCACTTGCCGTCCTCGTAGAGGGTGTCGCCGGTCCCGTACAGCAGCATCTCGAAGCCCTGCATCACGGCGGCCTCGCCCTGGGGCTTGCCGGAGTACATGTTGAACGGCACGACGTCGGGGTCGGACTCCTTGATCGCCCGCGCAGCCTCGAGCAGCTCGTCCCAGGACTTGGGCGCCCAGTCCTCGGGCAGACCGGCCTTGGCGAGCACGTCCTTGTTGAACCAGAGGCCGCGGGTGTCCGTGCCCATGGAGACGCCGTAGGTCTTGCCGTCGTCGCCCGCGCCGGCCTGCTTGGCGCTGTCGACGAACTGGCTCCACTCGTCCCAGTCGGCCAGGTAGTCGTCGAGCGGCGCGAGGTACCCGGCCTCGACGTCGGACTTGATCATGTACGTGTCCTCGTACATCACGTCCGGCGCGGTGCTGGGCGACCTGTTCATCAGGGCGAGCTTGGTGAAGTAGTCGTTCTGCTGCGCCTCGATGGGCACCAGCTCGACGGTGATCCCGGGGTTCGCCTTCTCGTAGTCTGCCTTGACGTCCTTGAACAGGGTGTCGGCCTGCGTGAAGTTGCCGAACTTCTGGTAGGCGACCTTGATCGTGGAGTCGTCGGCCCCACCCTCACCGGAGCCGCAGGCGCCGAGCGAGAGGGCGAGCGCCGCCGCCGTGACGGGTGCGACAAAGTATCGTGCGGTGCGCATGAAGCTCCCTTGCGTCGTGCGATGCCCGGCAACACCGCCGGACAAACTAGGGCACACAATTCACCCCGGGCGGGCCCACGTCAAGGGACTCTCGGCAACAATTGTCAGCGCTGTCAACGTGGAGCTCAGAATCCGCGACTGCAGACCTGGTCGACGCCGCCGTCGGCGACCAGGTCTGCAGTGAGGGGATCAGCCCCGCGGGTCCGCCAGCACCGCTACCGTCCTGGCCGGGACCGTGACGGTCCCGGTCGCGGAGTCCCAGGTGGTCTCCCGCACGACGGCGTCCGCCCCGCCCGCCTGCACCGGCGACAGCGCGTAGTCGCGGCCCGCGAGCTCCGGCACGTCCACGGTGGCCGACGTCGGCGACGCGTTGAGCACCACGAGCACGCCGTCCAGCGCCGGGTCGACGTCGGACAAGCCCGCGAGGTCGTCGACCGACATCGTGATGACTCCGGGGACGGCGTCCGGGCCGGAGCCCGGGAAGGTCACCTTTTGCTCGATGAGCTCGGCCGACCCGAGCCGGAACAGGTCCGTCGAGTGCCGCAGCTCCAGGAGCTCGGCAGCCTGCGCGGACGCGAACGCTATGTCGTCGGGGCTCGGCCTGAGCGCGGCGTCGGCCAGCAGGGGCTGCTGGTACGGCCACGTGTCCTCGTTGTCGGCCGCCATCGGCAGCCCGCGCCCGAACCCGTTGTCCCGCCCCGACCAGTCGATGGCGTTGAACCAGTCGCCGGAGTCGAACGAGTTGCGGTCCAGCGACTTGGAGCGCAGCAGGTCGGTGCCCGCGTGCCAGAACGACGGCGACTGCGACAGCGCGGCCGTCGCCAGCGACACCGTGTTCATCCGGACGCGGTCCGCCATCGGGGTGTCGGCGGGCAGCTTGAGCGCCAGCAGGTCGAACAGCGTCTCGTTGTCGTGCGCGTCCACGTACGTGACGACCTCCTCGGGCGAGTCCGCGTAGCCGGCGGGCGAGCCGCGGTAGTCGAGCTCGTCGCCGCGCACGCGCTCGCCGTCCGACGTCGTGAGCTCGTAGGCGCGCAGGTTGCCGGCCAGCCCGAGCTTCACCAGGTCGCTCTGATGGGCCAGGTCGGCTGCCTCGTCGGCCCCGCCGTCGTTGACCGACGCCGGGTCGCCGAGCCGCGCGTCGTTCCCGTTCGGGTCGGTGAACAGCCCGGTCCCGAAGCCCTGGGTGAACAGGGACGCGCCGTCGACCGGCGAGCCGCCGTGGACGGCGTCGCGCAGGCGGTCGCTGAACGTGCCGATGCCCGTGCCGCCGAGCTGGCCCTGCGTGGCCTGCTCGAACCGGGCGTTGCCCGCGACCTCGCCGAAGTTCCAGCCCTCGCCGTACAGGTAGACGCTCGCGCCGTCGACGCCGTCCTCCTCCAGCGTGAGCTCGTCGAGGGCCGCCCGGACCGCCTCCATGTTCGCGCGGGAGTGGTGCCCCATGAGGTCGAACCGGAACCCGTCCACGCGGTAGTCGCGGGCCCAGGTGACCACCGAGTCCACCATCAGCTTCTGCGCCATGGCGTGCTCGGTGGCGACGTTCTGGCAGCAGGTGCTGGTCTCGACGGCGCCCGTGGTCGGGTTCTGCCGGTGGTAGTAGCCGGGCACCACGCGGTCCAGCACCGACTTCGGGTCCTGGCCCGACGCCGCCGTGTGGTTGAAGACCTGGTCGAGCACCACCTGCAGCCCGGCCCGGTGCAGGTTGCCGACCATCGAGCGGAACTCGGCGACGCGCGCCCCGCCGTTGGCGTCCACGGCGTACGAGCCCTCCGGCGCCATGAAGTGGTACGGGTCGTAGCCCCAGTTGAAGCCGTCGTGCCCCTGGATCTCGGCGACGGCCGCCTGCTGCTCGGTGCCGTCGGGCGCGAGCCCGGACAGGTCGCCGGTGGTCGCCTGGGCGGCGCGGTCCTCAGGGATCGTGGCGATGTCGAACGTCGGCAGCAGGTGGACGGTGGTGAGCCCGGCGTCGGCCAGCGAGCGCAGGTGCGTCATGCCGTCGGAGCGGCTCGCGCCGAACGCGCCGTAGGTGCCGCGCAGCCGTTCGGGGACGGTCTCGTCGGAGATCGAGAAGTCGCGCACGTGCAGCTCGTAGATCGTCTGGTCCACGGCCTGCTCCACGACGGGCGCGGGCGTGGTGCGCCAGACCTTGGGCCGCCAGTCCGGCGCGTCCAGGTCGACGGCGACCGAGTGGGTCGAGTCGAGCGTGAGGCCCACCGAGTAGGGGTCGGTCACGACGTTGGTCTCGACCTGGCCCGTGCTCGGCACGTATACCTCGACCGCGTACCGGTAGCGCGCGCCCTGCCAGCCTCTTCGCTGGTCGCCCTTCGACAGGCTCAGGAACCGCTGGTCGAGCCCCAGGGCGGCGCGCCCGCCGTCGAACGTCCACGCGCCGTCGTCCTGACGGGCCATCGCGAAGGTGCGCGGCTCGGCGTCGAGCGCCGTGCCAGCGGGCCAGGCCTGCAAAGTCACCGCGCGCGCCGTCGGCGCCCACAGCGCGAACGACGCGCGCTTGCCGCCCTGCCACGTCACGCCCAGCGCGCGGTCGGTCGCGAACAGGTCGTCCAGCACGCCCGGGATCTGCACGCCCGTGGCAGCGGTGAGCGTCTCGCCGTCGTGCCGGGTGAGCCGCAGCGGCCCCTTCAGGGCCGACGTCGCCGCGGCTCGGTCCATGCCCTCGACCTCCAGGGCGAGGTGGTTCGCGAGGTGGGGGAAGTCCTCGGCCACGTCCGCGGGCACCTCGCCCGGGACCAGCGTGTACGACGTCGGCGCCTCCTGCGCGGCCGCGTCCGGCGCGCCCGTCTCCAGCGCCCACGTGTCGCCGGCGCCGAAGTCGTCCGCGGGCACCAGGACCAGACCTTCGCGGACCCAGTGCGCGGCCTGCTGGCCCTCCCCCGGCGTGCCCGGTGTGCCCACCTTGACGGTGGGTACCTTCGTCTCCGGGTCCCAGGTAAAGGTGACCGGCCCGCCGCTGGTCGAGTACGGGATGTTGGCGCCGTCGCGCGCGCCGTCGGCCCCGTAGTTCTCCGCCCAGGAGCCGTTCAGGGCCACCTTGAACTCGTAGGATCCGGCGGGCAGCTCGAACGTGCCGGCGTAGGTGCCGTCGTCGGCGAGGGTGAGGCGCGCGGCCTCGCAGTCCGGGGTCCAGTCGCCTGCGCAGCCCATCTCGCTGTTGTGCGAGCCGGGGACGGTGACCATGTCGATGTCGGGGTCGGTGCCGTCGTCGACCACGCCGCTCACGTCGACGCCCACCGACGCGTACGAGCTGGCGGCGGCGCGGTCGCCGTCGGCGTCCTGGGTGACCGTGCGGTACTCGACGAGGGTGCCCTCGGGCAGGGCGGCACCGTCGGGCCCGACGTCGTGGAAGACGCGCGGCGACGTGTCCTCGGCGGTGCCGAGCTGGTGCCACTCGTCGGTCCCGACGGCGCGCCAGGCGAAGGACGTCTCCGCCCAGGCGTCGTCGATGCCCGCGGCGACGGGGGCGACGCCGGACAGCGCGGCGCCCGGCCGGGCGCTCGTCCCCGGGACCACGGTGACGGTCCCAGCGGTGTCCGCGCCCACGGTCCGGTCCGCGACCAGCACGACGACGGAGCGGGCCGGGACGGTCAGGGTGACCGCGCCGTCGGCGTCGGCCGTGAGCGTCGCGTCAGTGCCGTACAGCGGGGCAAAGGTGGCGCCCGGGGTGAGCGTGTCGAGGGTGACCGTGCGCTCCGAGCCCGCGTTGTTGGCGGCGACCAGGTGCTCGACCCGCTCGTCGCGGTGCACGCGGGAGAAGGCGTAGACGCCGGCGCCGTCCTCGGCGTAGCGCTCGATCTGGGCGCCGCTCGCCAGGGCCGGGTGCTCCTCCCGGAGGTCGGCGAGGGCCGCTATGTGCTCGTAGAGCGGGGCGTCCGTGCCGTAGCGGTCGACGCTGCCGGCCTGTTCGCCGGTGACGAGCGGCTGGTTCGCGTACTCGTCGACCTGGGTGGCGAACAGGGTCTGCCGGGCGTCCTTGTCGCCGCCGGTGCCCGCGAAGCCCTGCTCGTCGCCGTAGTAGACGACCGGCTGGCCGCGGGTCAGGTACATCAGCTCGTGCGCCAGCTCGTCGCGTTCGAGGGGATCGTCGGCGCCGGCGAGCATGTAGCCGACGCGGCCCATGTCGTGGTTCCCGAGGAACGTCGGCAGCGCCGAGGAGCTGCTGTGCGGCGTGGTGTACAGGTCGTCGGAGGCGTACAGGTCGGCGAGCCGCTGCGCGCTGTTGCCGCTCGCATAGCTCGTGGCGGCGGACTGGAACGAGAAGTCGAGCACGGAGCTCATGTCGGTGCGGCGCACGTAGGGCGAGGTCTTGGTGGCGTCGGCGTCGTACACCTCGCCGAACGTGAAGAACTCGTCCTTGCCCTGGGCGTGGGCGTACTCCTCGATCTCGGCCGACCACTCCTCCCAGAACTCGAAGTTCACGTGCTTGACCGTGTCGATGCGGAAGCCGTCGATGCCGAGGTCGATCCACGCCTCGTAGATCTCCTCGAAGCCCTTCTCGACTGTCGGGTGCTCGGTCATCAGGTCGTCGAGGCCGCTGAAGTCGCCGTAGGTGACGGACTCCCCCGCCCACGTCGAGTTGCCGCGGTTGTGGTAGAGCGTGGGGTCGTTGAGCCAGGCCGGGACCTTCACGCCCTGGTCCTGGGGGTCGATCACCGGCGTGTACGGGAAGCTCGTCGCGGCGTCGAGCTGCGGGAAGCTGCCCGTCCCGGCGTAGTCGGCCGGGTCGAACGGGTTGCCGTCGGCGTCCTGGTACGGGGCGGTGGCCTGGTCCACGTAGTCGTAGGTGCCCTCGGCGTAGTCGACGACATCGGCCGTGTGGTTCGTGATGATGTCGAAGTAGACCTTGAGGCCGCGCGCGTGGGCGTCGTCGATCAGCGCCTCGAGCTCCGCGTTGGTGCCCAGGTGCGGGTCGATCCGCGTGAAGTCGGTGATCCAGTAGCCGTGGTAGCCGGCGCTCACGTCGTCGCCGGAGCCCTGCACGGGCCGGTTGAGGAAGCTCGGGGTGAGCCAGATCGCCGTCGTGCCCAGGCCCTCGATGTAGTCGAGGTTCTCGCGCAGGCCCGCCAGGTCGCCGCCCTGGTAGAAGCCCTTGTCGGTCGGGTCGAAGCCGGTGGCCAGCCGGTCGCCCGTCAGGCCGCCTTCGTCGTTGGTGGGGTCGCCGTTGGCGAACCGGTCGGTCATCACGAAGTAGAAGCGCTCGTCGCCGCCCGGCTGGCGGACGGGCTCGTGGACCAGGGCGTCGTCCGCCTCCGTGTAGTCGCCGGCAAGGGTGAGCGGGGTCAGGGCGGTGCGGTGGGTGGCGTCGTCGTAGGTGACGCGGAGCGTCGCGGGCCCCGCCAGGTGCAGGGGCGCGTTGTCGGGGCCGCCGTCGCGGCCGTACGACTCGTCCCACGCGTCGTTCAGCGCGACCTTGTACTCGTACGTGCCCGCAGGGACCTCGAACTCGGCGACGAAGGTGCCGTCGCCCCGGGCGACGAGCTCGGTCGCGGCGCACGCGGGGTCCCAGTCGGCGGCGCAGCCGAGCTCGTCCTGAAGGCTGCCCACCAGGGCGGCGGTGCGATCCTGCGCGGTGGCTTCTGCGGGCTCGGTCGCGGCGGCTTCTGTCGCGGTCCTGCTCGTCGCCGTCGTGCCGGTCACGGTCGTGCCAGTCGCGGTCGTGGTGGTCGTGCCGCTCGTGGCCGACGCCGACGCGGCGAGCCCGAGCGAGGCCACGAGCGTGACGGCGCCGAGCCCTGCGGCCGCGCGATGCCGCGCGGCACGCCCGGGGAAGGTGCGAAGCTGAACCGGGCGCGGGCGCGCGGTGCGAGACATGGATGACCCCTTCGTCGTCCGGAACCCGAGTGTCGATCGGCTGCGACTGTAATGCTTGCAGAACATTGCAGCAAGATCTCCTGTGATGAACCGGCTGATCTCTTCGCCGGGTGAGCAGAAGGGCCCGCCTCCACCACACGCTTGCGCATGCTTTCCAGCGGGAATGCATGCGCAAGCGTGTGGTGGAAGCGGACCCTTGTCGTCCGAACGTCAGAGCGGGAGCTTGAAGCCTTCGTGGGACTGCTCGTAGCCGAGGCTCCGGTAGAACCGGTGCGCGTCGGTCCGACGCTTGTCCGACGTCAGCTCGGCCAGGGTGCAGCCCCGAGCCCGGCCGCGCTCGTGGGCGTGCTCCATCAGGCGGCGGCCGATGCCCTGGCCGCGCAGCTCGCTCTCCACCCGCACGGCCTCGACCAGGAGGCGGGAGGCGCCGTTGCGCGAGATCCCCGGGATGAACGTCAGCTGCATGACGCCGATCACCGCGCCGTCGAGCTCCGCCACGATCAGCTCGTTGTCCGGGCTCGCGGCGACGGCCTCGAAACCTCTGATGTGGGGCTCGCCGTAGCTGCCGGTGCGGCGGGCGGCGACGGCGTCGTTGGCGATGAGCTCCACTATGCGTTCGAGGTCGTCACGCTTCGCCTCACGAAAGTTCAGGTCCATGACCCCCACCCTAATTTCGGCCCACGCCCCCGGCGGCGGCTTACGATCTTGGGGTTGCCCCCGTCCCTAGCCCGGGTGCCCAGCCCTTCGAGAGGCGCCTTCCCGTGACCACCTCATCCCCGCCGGACGCGGCACCGCGCAGCTCATGGATCGCGCTCGCCGTGCTCATCCTCGGCGTCTCGATGGCGCTGCTGGACACGACCATCGTCAACGTCGCCCTGCCGACCATCCGCACCTCGCTCGACGCATCCGAGAGCACCCTGTCGTGGATCATCTCGGGCTACGCGCTGGCCTACGGCCTCGCGCTCATCCCCGCCGGCCGGGTAGGTGACCGGGTGGGCCACAAGTGGGTGTTCGTCGTGGGCCTGGCCGGGTTCACGCTCGCCAGCCTCTGGTGCGGGCTCGCGTCGGGCGCCACCGAGCTGATCATGGCCCGCGTGGTCCAGGGCCTGTGCGGTGGCATCTTCTTCCCGGCCGTGACGGCGCTGATCCAGCTCATGTTCGCTGGTCGCACGCGCGGCAAGGCGTTCGCCGTGGTGGGCGCCGCCATCGGGTTCTCGACGGCCCTCGGGCCGATCGTCGGCGGCCTGCTCATCGAGGCCTTCGGCGACGACGAGGGCTGGCGCTCGATCTTCTTCGTCAACCTGCCGTTCGGCGTGATAGCGGTCGCCGCGGCGATAGTGCTGCTGCCCCGGATCGTCGTCGGGGCCACCTCCCGCGGGGTCGACGGCGTGGGGCTGCTGCTGCTCTCGGCCGCCCTCGTTGCCGTGCTCGTGCCGCTCATCGAGGGCGAGGACGCCGGCTGGCCGTTGTGGACCTGGGCGTCCCTGGTGGGCGGCCTGCTGCTGCTCGTCGTCTTCGCGTTCTGGGAGCGCTGGTTCGTGGCGCGCGGCAACAGCCCGCTCGTCCCGCCGCGCCTGTTCTCGCACCCGGCCTTCACCGGCGGCGTCGTCCTCGCGCTGGTCTACTTCGCGGCGTTCACCAGTATCTTCTTCACCGTCTCGATCTTCTGGCAGTCCGGGCTGGGCCACTCGGCGCTGGCGTCGGGGCTCGTGTCGGTGCCGTTCGCCATCGGATCGATAGTCGGGGCGTCGCAGAGCGAGCGCCTGGCGCACCGCCTCGGCCGGGTCGTCCTCGTGATCGGCACGGGGATGGTCGCCCTGGGACTCGTGTCGCTGTGGCTCGTGCTCTGGCTGGTGCCGACCGGCGACCTGACCAACTGGTACCTCGCGGCGCCGCTCCTGGTCGGGGGCATCGGCAGCGGCCTGTTCATCGCGCCGAACGCCCAGTTCATCGTCGCGACGGTGGACCGCGACGAGGCCGGCGCGGCGTCCGGCGTGATCGGCACCATGCAGCGCATCGGCTCGGCGGCGGGCATCGCCGTCGTCGGCTCGGTGCTCTTCGGGTCGCTCGAGTTCCCGCCCGGCCGCCCGACGCCGGAGATCGTCGCCGACGCCTTCGCCCACGCCGCGACCATGGCGATGGGCACCAGCGCTGCTCTGTCGGTCGTGGCGTTCCTGCTGGTCTTCGCGCTGCCGCGGCGGGTGGACAGCCGGGTGCCGGCCGCGTAGCGCCGTCCCGCACCGACCAAGAGACCACCCGTTCCCTTCCTGGCACACCGTGGCAGGTGCCGGTACGGTTCCGGCCATGGCGGTCGCGTCCGCACCACCAGGCTCTGGCACCGATGGCCCTGGCACCGGCCCGGGGCTGGGGCCCTGGCCCTGGGCGGGCGCCGTCCTCGCGCTCGTTCCACGGCGCCGAGCGCGTCCGCGACGTCCGACGAGTGCAGCCTCCGCCACGGCCAGGCGACGAGCAGCCCGCGTCGGTCAGCCCGCCAGGTGGCTCCACTTCGACGCGAGACCGGCCCACTGCCCGACGTCGGCCACCTTGCCGTCGACCAGCACCACGACGCGGTCGGCGCGGGCGAGCGCAGCGCGCTTCGACGTCGCGCCGACCACCGTGGTGCCCCGCTCGCGCAGGGCGGCCCACAGCTCGATCTCGGTCGAGGCGTCCAGCGCGCTGGAGACGTCGTCGGCGAGCAGGAGCTCGGTGTCCGCGGCGAGCGCCCGCGCGAGCGCGAGCCGCTGCACCTGGCCGCCGGAGAGGCGCACCCCGCGGTGCCCCACGAGGGCGTGCGGGCCGCCCGCCTCCGCCATGTCCTGGGCCAGCCGCGCGCCTTCCACCGGCCCGTCGATGTCGCGGGCGTGGTCGAGCCGGACGTTGTCGGAGAACGTGCCGGACAGCACGCGCGGCACCTGGGCCACGTGCGCGACCTGGCCGGGGCGCAGGAACGCCTGGGCGTCTGTCACCTCGGTGCCGTTCCACCGGACGTCGCCGGTGTGCTCCATGAGCCCGGCCAGCGCGGACAGCAGCGACGACTTGCCCGAGCCCACCTGCCCGAGCAGCAGCACGAGCTCGCCGCGCCGGATCTCGAGGTCGACGTCGGAGACGCCGATCGTGCCGTCGTCGTGCACGGCCGTCAGGTTGCGCAGCTCGAGGCGGTCCAGCGGCTCGCGCCGGGTCGGCTCGGGTGCGGGCGCGACGCCCGTCACCAGGTCCACGCCGCGCTGCCGCGACACGAGGTCCGCGCCGCCCGCGAAGCGGGCAGTCGCGACCTGCCAGGCCCGGGTGCCGGGCGCCTCGGTGACCACCGCACCCGCCACGACGCCGAACCAGGCGAAGCCCATCACGGCGCTCGCCACGAGCAGCGTGGTGGCCAGGTCCCACCGGTCGGTCAGGAAGAATGCCCACGCGGCGACCACGCCGACGTACAGGGTCACCAACGGCACCGAGTCGAGCACAGCCTGCACCCGGTGCTCGAAGATCGCCGCCGTCACGCGGCCCGAGTCGACCTCGCCGAGGTGCCGCCGGACGTCGGGCGTGCGCGCGGCCAGCTTCACCGTGCGCGCCGAGTCGAGCGCGGACACCAGGGCGCGGCCGAACCGCGCGCGTGCCGCCGACGAGCCCGCGGCGGAGCGGCCGGCGATCGGCCGTCCGATCGCCGACGCCAGCGCGGACACCACCATGACAGCCAGCAGGACGGCGCCCGCGGTCCAGGTGCCGCTGATCAGCGCCGTGACCGCCACGATCGCGAGGCCGTTGGCGAAGTCGATCCAGCGGTCGGCGTACCGCACGAACCGGTCGGCGTCCATGGACCGGGCCACCACCTCGCCGGGCGGCGTGGCGGGCAGCCGGTACTGGCGTGTCTGCCCGTACATGACCGACATGCGGATCCGCAGCAGCACCTCGATCCACCAGCGGGGGTACACACCCATCGCCCGGGAGATGAACAGCGGCTGCATCAGCAGGAGCCCCGCGAGGGCGATCAGCAGGCCCACGGGCAGCTCGCCCGCCCCCACCTCCTCGACCGTGCGGCCCCACAGGAATCCGGTGACCGCTCCCTGGGCCGCGACCAGGCTGGTCAGCAGGAACAGGCCCGCGCCGAACAAGCCCCACTTCGGGCGGATGAACAGCGCGTGCAGCACGCCGCGCGCGAGGCTCGGGCCGTTACCGGGCTCGTCCAGGTGCGGCGGGGTCCCCGTCCGGCGACGGCCACCGACAGCGTCGGGCTCGCCGGTGCCGGCGTCGGGCGTGCCGGGCTCGCCGAGGCCGGGCCGACCGGCGTCGGCTCCGTCCACGGCGGGCTCGCCGTCCTGGCCGGTCTGCGGGGCCGGAGCCGTGACCGACTGGGCGCGCGCCTCGGCGGCGGCGTCCGTCTCGTGACCGGCCGCCGCGTCGTCCAGCGAACCGTCGCTCGCGCCCGCTTCCAGCAGCGTGCGGAACGGGCCGGGCGCGCCGGCAAGGACTGCGCGCGGGCCCTGCTGCACCACACGGCCGTGGTCGAGCACGGCGACGAGGTCGGCGCGCTCGATGGTGCCGAGCCGGTGCGCGATCAGGACGCCGGTGCGCCCGGTGAGCAGCCGGTCGGACGCGGCCACGACGCGGGCCTCCGTGAGGGGGTCCATCCGCGCGGTCGCCTCGTCGAGCACGACCAGCTGTACGTGCCGGACGAGGAGCCGGGCGAACGCGACCAGCTGCTCCTCACCCGCCGACAGCGTGGTGCCGCCAGGGCCGAGCAGGGTCTCGAGGCCGTCCGGCATGCCCTCGACCCAGTCGGTCAGCCCGAGCTCGCGCACAGCGCCCTCGATGGCCGACCTCGGGACGTCCGCGAACAGCGCGATGTTCTCCGCGAGGGTCCCGGCGATGATCTCCGTGCGCTGGGTGACCACGCCCACGGCTCCCCGCAGCTTCTGCAGGTCCAGGTCGCGCACGTCGGCGCCACCGAGGAACACCGAGCCGCGCTCGGGCTCCACCGCGCGCGACAGCAGCGCTGCCAGCGTCGACTTGCCCGAACCCGTCCGGCCCACGAGCGCGATGGTCTCCCCTGCGGGCACCGTCAGGTCGACACCGGTCAGGGCGAAGGTGCCCTCGTCGTAGGCGAAGGTCAGGTCACGCAGCTCGAGCCCGAGCGGCCCGGACGGAAGGTCGTCGCCGCCCTCGGGCTCCGGCTCGACCGCCAGCATCTGCCGGATGCGCAGCACCGCGCCGAGGCCCTCCTGGATGTCCGGCAGGTGGTGCACCAGGTTGTCCATCTGCCCCACGAACATCGCGGTGACCAGGAACAGCGTGACGAGCTGCTGTACCGACATGCCGCCACCGGAGGCGAGCGCCGCGCAGACAACTGCGGTCCCGGCCAGCAGGGCGTACATCACCAGACCGGCCCGTCGCAGCAGGCGCTCCTCGACACGCACCACCGCGCGGAACTTGTCGTGCACGACCGCCGAGAGCTGCGCGACCCGCCGCACCGCGAACGCCTGCCCCAGGCTGGTACGCAGATCGTTCCGGGCGGCGACCGCCTCCTCGAAGGCGGCGGCGTGATCGGTCCACGCGGCCTCCTCGATCACCTTGCGGCGCGCGATCTCACCGAGCAACGGCCGCGTGAGCAGGGCGACGATCACGCCCAGGATCGGGAACAGGAACCATGCGGGCCACCAGGTGACACCGGCGACTATCCACATGGGGATGGTGCCCACGACCGTGCGCCCCGCGCTCCAGAGCTGACGGCGCACCAGGGTGCCGACGGCGTGCGTGTCGTCGTCAACCCGGTCGAGCACCTCGCCGACGGCCTGCTCGGAGAGCGTCGACAGCGGCTGGCGCAGGGCGGCGCTGAGCAGGTCGCTCCGCAGCTTGCCCTCGGCGCGGTCCACGACGCTGGCCCAGACCACCTGCCCGACGCCGTCGAACAGCGCACCGCCCACCACGCACACGGCGAGCAGCACCAGGCCGACGACCGTGGCGTCCGCCGCGAGCTGCCCGGCCGCCGCAGTGCCGAGCGCCTGGCCCACGGCGCCCGCGGTGAGGGCGAGGAGCGCGAGGACGGCGGTCACACCACGCAGCCGCCGCCAGTCGAGCCGGCGTGCGGGGTCGTCCGTCAGGAGGGGCGCAGGGCTAGGCGACACCTCGTCAAGAGGCGTGGTCTCAGGGGTCTGGGGAGCGTCGATCATCGTTTCCTGAGGCTACGTCGAGACACTGACACTCCCCGCCTCTTTTTCCGCGGAGCGACCAACCTCACGCCCACCACCGCGAAGTAGAGCGCCTGTCCGGTCTCGACAGGCTCGACCAGCGG
>NZ_JBHUUX010000046.1:0-43593 GCF_042670845.1 Promicromonospora sp. NPDC057138
AGCTTGTCGAGACCCGGTCTCGACAAGCTCGACCACCGTAGGCGGACCGCCGTCCGACGTCATGCTGTGCCCTCTCGGGCCGGGCGGGGTGTCAGGCCTTCGCGGGCTCCGGCGCCTCCGGGGAAGCCTCGGCGTCGGCGGCCTCGGGCGCCTCGGCCTCGGCGGCCTCCTGGGCCTGGGCCATGGCGTCGTTCAGCGCGGCCTGGGCCTCGTCGGCCTCTTCCGAGCCGATGAACTCGCTCAGGTCGACGACGTTGCCGTCGGCGTCCTTGACCTCGATCTGGCGAAGCGCGACCGCGAGGGCCTTCGAGCGGGCGACCTCGCCGACCATGGCGGGGATCTGACCGCCCTGCTCGAGCGTCTGGATGAACTCGCTCGGCTCCATCCCGTACTGCTGCGAGGCGCTCACCAGGTACTCGACGAGCTCGCCCTGGCTCACCTGCACCCCGAGCTTCTCGGCGAGGGTGTCCAGGAGGATCTGGTTCTTGATCGCCTTGGTGGCGTCCTCGGTGACCTCGGCGCGGTGCTCGTCGTCCTCCAGGCGGCTCTCGGACTCGAGGTGACGGTGCACCTCGGCCTCGACGACGCCGGTCGGCACGGGGACCTCGACGGTCTCCAGGAGCTTCTCCATGAGGGCGTCGCGAGCCGTGACCGCCTGGTTGGAGGTCTTGATGCCGGCGACCTGGGTCTTCAGGTCGTCCGTCAGCTCCTCCAGCGTGTCGAACTCCGAGGCGAGCTGGGCGAAGTCGTCGTCCACCTCGGGCAGGTCGCGCTGCTTGACCGAGGTAGCGGTGACGGTGACCGTCGCCTCCTCGCCCTCGTGGTCGCCGCCGGCGAGCGGCGCCTTGAAGGTGGTGGTCTCGCCGGCGGACAGGCCGGTCAGGGCCTCGTCCAGGCCGTCGAGCATGTTGCCGGAGCCGATCTGGTACGAGACGCCCGACACGGAGTCGACCTCCTCTTCACCGATGACGGCCTTCAGGTCGAGGACCACGTAGTCGTCCTCGACGGCCGGGCGGTCGACGCCCACCAGGGTGCCGAAGCGCTCGCGCAGGGCTTCCATCCGCTCCGCGACGTCCTCGTCCGTGACCTGCGTGGACTCGACGATCAGGTCGACGTCGGCCAGCTCGGGGAGCTGGATCTCCGGGCGCACCTCGACCTCGGCGGTGAACTTCAGCTGGCCCTCGCCGGCCTTCGCCGGGACGTCGGTGACGTCGATCTCGGGCTGGGCGAGCGGACGCAGGTCGGTCTCGCCGAGCGCGTCACGGTAGAAACCGGAGAGGCCGTCGTTCACGGCATGCTCGATCACGGCGCCCCAGCCGACCCGCTGGTCGATGATGCGCGGGGGGACCTTGCCCTTGCGGAAGCCGGGGATGTTCACCTGCTCCGCGATGTGCTCGTAGGCGTGATCGATGCTCGGCTTGAGCTCGTCGTAGTCCACCTCGACGGTCAGCTTGACCTTGGTGGGCTCCAAGGTCTCGACGGCGCTCTTCACTTCGATGGTCTCCAGAATGTCGGGGGTGCGCGCACGCCGGCGTACTGCGTCCCGGGTGGCGCGGGGATGCTCTGCTCAGTTGCAGCTGCTCGCTGACAGCGACGTACGACAGGCGCACGGGCAACCCGTCAATAGTACGCCTCACGACCACAGGCGCCGAATGCAGGCCGGTGGTGTGCCGCACATCCGCCAGCCTCCCACGACCGTCGGCGCTCACCGCCCGTGTTCGCCGCGAGCACAGCCGTCAGCGGCCCATCCCCGCCGTCAGACCGGCGACGATCTGCCGGGTGGCCACCAGGAACAGGACCACCAGCGGCAGCGTGGCGATGACCAGCCCGGCGAACAGGGTGGACCACGACGTCTGGTACTCCCCGAAGAAGGTGGTCAGGCCGACGGGCAGCGTGTACTGGGCGCGGTCGCGCACGAGGATGAGGGGGTAGAAGAAGTCGTTCCAGATGGGCACGAACCGGAAGACCACCACCGTGGCGACGGCGGGCCGCACGAGCGGCAGCAGCACCGACCAGAAGGTGCGGAGCGGGCCCGCTCCGTCGATGCGGGCGGCGTCCTCCAGCTCGTCGGGGAGCTGGCGCAGGAACGTGGCCAGCACGAACACCGAGAACGGGATCGACACCGCCGAGTAGACCAGGATCAGGCCGGTCCGGGTCGAGGCGAGCCCGATCGTGTCGAGCAGGTAGAAGATCGGCACGATCATGAGGAACACGGGCATCATCAGGCCTGACACGAAGACCTGCTCGATCACGGCCATGAGCCGCGAGCGCGACCGCGCCAATGCGTACGCCGCCAGCAGCGACACCGCCGTCGACAGGGCCACCGACGCCGTCGTGACGAGCACCGAGTTGAGAAAGTAGGTGGAGAACGACGCCTCGACCCAGGCCTCGCGGTACGCGTCGAGCGAGGGGCTGACCGGCAGCCCGAGGGGCTCGGCCACGAGCCCCTGGTCGGTCCGGAACGAGTTCCACACCATGATCAGCAGCGGCACCAGCGCGACGACTGCGTAGCCCCACAGCACGAGGTGGACCGAGGCGCGCCTCACGTCAGCCCCCGCTCGACGCGCCGGAACCACCGCGTGAACGCCACGGACACCCCGACGATCACGACGAACAGCACGATCGCCACCGCGGACGAGATGCCTATCGCGTTGGACGCCCCGGAGTTGAACGCCGTGCGGTAGAAGAGGAGCGACATGACGTCGGTGGCGCCCGCCGGGCTGCCGTTGGACCCGCCCAGCGCGTACGGGATCGGGAACGCCTCCATCGAGAAGATGAACGTCAGCACGCTCACGGTGCCGATCACCGGCAGCAGCATGGGCAGGGTGACGTGCCAGAACCGCTGGCGGGAGCTCGCGCCGTCGAGCATCGCGGCCTCTTCCATGGTGGGGTCGAGCGACCCGAGCGCCGCGCCGTAGATCAGGAGCGGGAACCCGACCCACTGCCACGCCGTCACCAGCACCACGACCCACAGGGCGGTGTCGGGGTCGCCCAGCCAGGGCTGCGCCACCGACTCCAGGCCGACGGCGCGCAGGGCCGCGTTCACCGGGCCGAACAGGGGCGAGAGCAGCAGCGACCACAGGTAGCCGACGACCAGCGGCGAGACGAGGTACGGCATCGTGTACAGCACCTGGAACAGGCGCCGGAGCCGCTCCCGCTTGTGCAGTGCGTACGCCAGCAGCAGACCCACCGAGTTCTGCACCACCATCGCGCCGGCGAACAGGAGCGCGTTGTGCGCGAACGCGCGAGGAAGCTGGCTGCGGTAGGGCTCGGTGGAGAAGAGCGCGACGAAGTTGTCCAGCCCGACGAAGGCCTCCTGCGCGGTGCCGCGCCAGGAGAACAGCGAGTAGGTCAGCGCGGTCGCCATCGGGTAGAGCACGAAGACGGCGAACAGCGCCGCCGCGGGCAGCAGGAAGAGCAGTGCGACAGGTGTGGGCAGCGCCACGGTACGACGGCGGCCCGGTGCCGCTGTGCGACGGCGGCCCGGTGCCGCTGTGCGACGGGCGCTCACTCGCCCGGCGTCCACCAGGCAGACAGGCCGTCCTGGATGACCTGTGCCGCCTCCTTCGCGTCGGCGTCGCCGAGGAACAGCTTCTGCCCCGCCTCGCCCATCAGGTCGGTGCCCACGGGGTCGCCGTAGCGGAAGTCCACGAGCAGCAGGTACGGCGCGGGGTTCCCCTGGTACAGGTCCCACATCTCCTGCTGGAGCGGGTCGGAGAAGTCGACGCCGGGGATCGGCGAGAACTGCTTGAGCTCGTCGGCGACGAGCTGCCCGAACTCCGGGGTGGCCAGCCAGTTCAGCAGCTTCTCGGCCTCCTCGGGGTGCTCGGTGGCGGACGACAGGCCCCAGTTGCCGTCCGCGTACCCGGCGCTGACCGGGTGGTCCTGCGCCGAGCCGGGCGGCGGGGGCACCTGGAAGACGCCGAGGTCGAGGTCCGGGTTGGCCTCCTGGAAGAACGCCTGCTCGTACGAGCCGCCGGCGAACATCGCTGCCTGCTCGGAGGTGAACAGCACCTGCGCGTCGGTGTACGGCACGCCGGTGACGTCGTCGGGCATGTACTTCTGCAGGTCCTTGAGGGTCTGGATGGAGTCGACGTAGGCCGGGTCGGTGAAGTCGGTGTCGCCGTCGCGCAGCGCCTGCTGGAAGTCGGCGCCGCCGTACTGGGCGGCGGTGAGGGCGTCGTGCACGGTGGGCACGAACCACCCGTCGCGCGCCCCGACGGCGAGCGGCGTCACGTCCTTCTGAAGCAGCGTCTCGTTCAGGGCGATGAAGTCGTCCCAGGTCTCGGGCTCCTCGAGGCCGTTCTCCTCGAAGATCGCGGTGTTGTAGTAGACCTGGATCGTCTGGGTGGCCAGCGGCACGCCGTAGACGGCGCCGTCCTCACGGCCGCGGGCGCCGTCGAGGGTCGCGTCGTCGAAGTCGGCGAGTGCGGGGACGAGGTCCTCCAGCGGCTCGAGGTTGCCGCCCTCGACCAGCGGCTGGAGCAGGCCGTACGACCGCACCTGGGCGATGTCCGGCCCGTCCGAGCCGGTCAGGCCGGTGCGCAGGATCTGGTCGTACTCGGTGTTGAGGTGGGCCTGGAAGTTCACCGTGATGCACGGGTTGGCCGCCTCGAACACGTCGAAGATCTGCTCGTAGGTCTTGACGTCCTCGGTGCGCCAGGACCAGACGTCGAGCGCGACAGCCTCGCCGTCGCATCCCTCCCCCGCGGCCGCCCCGGGCTCCGGGCTGTCCGACGACGGTGCGCAGGCCCCGAGCGTCAGCGCCACGGCTGCTGTGGTCAGTCCTGCGAGGGTGAATCTGCGGTTCATGAGCCGGACGCTGCCGTTCCGGGGTCGGCGTGTCAAGCATTTGCGCTGTGGCGAAATGTCGTGTCCCGGTTCGTGCGCGCCCGCCTCGGGACTGGTCTGAACCGGCTGCTCAGCGCCCCTGGGCCACGTTGCGGGCGATGCGGCGGGCGTCGGCCGCCATCTCGCGGAACATGCCGCTGATCGGGTTGGTGAAGCCCGTGAAGTAGAGGCCGCGCGCGGCCGGGCGCCCGTTGGTCGCCAGGGGCTTGCCGCGGTCGCCGAGCACACCCAGGTGCCCGACCACGGGTTCGAGCGCGCGGCGGTAGCCGGTGGCCGCGAGCACGACGTCGGGGGCGAGCCGGGTGCCGTCGGCCAGGACCACCTCGCCGCCGTCGAACCGCTCGATCGCCCCGACCACGCGCACGGCGCCGGACTCGACGGCCGCGACCAGGCCGATGTCCTGGACGGGGATGGCGCCCTGGGCCACGCGCGTGGCCAGGCCCACCTCGGGGATCGGCAGGCCGAGGTGGGACAGGTCCGGGAAGCTCGCCTTGCGGACGGGCACGCAGAGCGCGTCGACCAGCGCGGTCGGCAGATGGCGGACCAGCAGGCCCGTGTACTGAGCGGCCCACGGCCCCTGGTTGCGGGGCACGATGTGCGGCGGCGTCCGGACGGCGAGATGCACGCTGGCCGCGCCGTTCTCGGCGAGGTCCTGCGCGATCTCAGCGCCCGTGTTGCCCACGCCCACCACGAGCACGGCCTTGCCGGCGTACGGGGCCGGGTTGCGGTAGCGGCTCGCGTGCTCCACTTCCCCGGGGAATTCGTCCCGGCCGGGCCAGTCCGGAAGGTGCGGGGTGTGGTTGTAGCCGGTCGCGACGACGACGGCATTCGCGGTGCGGGTGTTGGAGGCGCCGTCGGCGGTCGTGACGGTCCACGCGCCGTCCGCCCGGTCGAGGCGCGTGACCTCGACGCCGTGCTCGATCCGCAGGTCGTGGTGGGCGGCATACGCCTCGAGGTAGCGGACGACGTCGTCCCGGGCGACCCAGCGGCCGAACTCGCGCGGGATCGGGAGGCCGGGCAGCTTCGAGAGGCCGCGCGTGGTGTGCAGGTGCAGGCGGTCGTAGTGGTGCCGCCAGGCGTTGCCGACGTGCGTGGACTTCTCCAGGACCGTGACGTCCGCGCCCCTGGACTGGAGGGCGGCCGCGGCGGCGAGGCCGGCCGGTCCGGCGCCGATCACGTACACGGTGTGAGGCATGGATGGAGCGTAGTGGTCATGCCCTCGCTGCGAGGGCATGACGACAGCAGTTGCACGGGCGACCCGCTCCCCCTTACTGCCGAACCGTGAGATCTCCCGGGCGGGGAGCTGAAGATGCGCATCGGACGATCGTCCCGAAGGACCTGGCGGGCGCGTGTTCTCGTTTCGGTAGGTGCCGGCTGGGCTGAACTACGTTCGCCTCAGCCTCATCCAGTTCGGCTCAGCTGGACCGTTCAGCTGGGGCGAACCAGGCAAGGCCAAGCCGAACGAAATTCAGCCGACCTGGCACCTGCTCGCCGGGTCCACCTCACTATCCGGCCGTCCGCCACCGCGGGTACGGGCCGTGTCCTACGGTTGGCCCGCCCGCACGACCCGCACGCCGCAGGAGGAACGATGAGCACGTCCGTGGAGCTGACCCGGTTCCGGGTGCTGCCCGAGAAGACCGAGGCCATGCTGGCCGCGCGGCCCGCCATGCTCGCCGACTTCCGCGCCGACCGTGCCGGGTTCCTCGACGCGCGTCTTGTGCGCCTGCCCAACGACGAGTGGCTCGACATCGTCGAGTGGCGCTCGTCGGAGGACTTCGCCGCCTCGCGCGTCAAGGGCGCCAACCTGCCGGGGATCGAGGCGTTCTTCGAGACCATCGACTCCCTGGTCACCGCCGAGGAGGGCACCCTCGCCGACGGCGCCTGACCTCACCCGACCGTCTCCCGGTCGAGCGCGACGATGCTGCCGTCGAAGTGCGAGACAGCTCAGCGATCGCCTTGCCGTGGATCTCTCGATTTCGTCGTCGTTCAGGTGCTCGGCTGTCCGAGTGGGGCGTTCAGCTTGCGACGGACGAGAGGTCCGCGACGCGCTCGAGCAAGTCCGCGAAGCCGGCGGGGTCCTCCTGGAACGGCGCGTGACCGTGCGGGATGCGTACGATCTCGGCGCCGCTGCGGACGGCGAGCGACTCCTGGAACGCGGGCGGAAGGACGGCGTCGTTCTCGGTGAGGATGAAGGTCGCGGGCTTGACTCGCCATGCGACGCGGGAGACCTTGTCGCCGAAGGAGGCGAGCGACTGCGGTCGGAACAGATCGGCGAGCTGCTCGGATGCCTCGCGCGGAACTCCGGGGGGCATGTCCGCGGCGATCAGGTCCACGCGCTCATCTCGGCTGCGGCCCATCGTGAGCTGACCGTCGGCGGTGCCCCACATCTCGGGGAGGGAGCCGCCCATCGAGGCGATGACGCTCTCACCGGCGTCGAGCGCGAACGCCGCGACATACACGATGCGCTCGACCGCGGGGTGATCGCCCGCCTCGGTCACGGGCACGCCCCCGTAGGAGTGCCCGACGAGTACGACCGGTCCGCCGGCGCGATCGATCGCGGCGGTGATCGCCGCGGCATCCTGGAGCATGCCCTCGGTGCTCCCGGTCGAGGGAAGATCGAGCGCATCGACCTCCCAGCCACGCTCCCGCAGGATCTGCACCAGCGGTTCGAACTCCCATGGGCCAACCCAGGCGCCGTGGACGAGGATGATTCGGGGGCGGATTAGCGCAGTCATCGAAGAATCAGTGCCTTTCGGACGAGATGCACACGGGTTCGCTGTCGCGATGCCGGACGTTGCGCACCTGCTGGGTCGACGTCGGTGTCGTTCGCCCAGCGTGTCGCCGCGGGCCAGGCGGCGGTATCCGTGAGACTACGTAATCGACGAAACGGACACGAACGTCGCCTCGTACCAGGCCGCGACCTGAGCACGCGACGAGAAGCCGAGCTTTCCGAGGATGCGCTGCACGTGAGTGTCGACGGTGCGCACCGAGAGCACGAGTTCCTCGGCGATGTCACGGTTGGTCATCCCGCGACGGATGCGCATCGCCACCTCGCGCTCCCGCGCGCTGAGCCCGCCCCCGACCGTGGTCTTCGGCTCGAGGGCGAACGCGACCGCCTCGTCGGGGACGAGGTGCCCGCCCGCACCGACGAGCTTGTCGTACCGCTGGGGGCCGAGCCGCCGCCGGAGCTCATCGACGCACCGATCGTGATGAGCCGCGAGCTGCGGCCCGTGGACCGTGATAGCCGACCCGATGAGCCGCCAACGGGCGTCGGTCGCCCCCAGCAGGATCGCGGCCCGATCCGCCAGGCCGCGCTCGGCGTCGACCCAGCTGAGCACCTCGAGCATGAGGCACTCGCCGACGGGATCGTCGAAACCGCGATCGGCAAGAATGGCCTCCCGCGCGAACCGTTCAGCGGTATTCAGGTCTCTTTCGACGAACGCGGCGAGGCCGAGCGACCACAGGGCGTGCGAGCGCATCCAGTTCTCGTGCACGGACTCGGCGTAGGAGAGTGCGTCCCTCGCGGCACGGGCCGCCTCGGGCTCGCGGAGATGGCTCAGCGCCGTGGTGAGCTGGAATTGCGCGAGGAGGGCCTCCTCGGGATGGCCACACTCCTGAGCAGCGCGGATCGACGCTTCGAACTCGCCGACGGCATCCCGCGGCCGGCCGGAGAACATCGCATGCGTGCCGCGCCAGCGGTGGATCTCGACCCCGATCATGGCCGCCCCGTCCGCTGAGAGCGAGCTGCCCGGCATCTGGCCGTCCGCCTCGTCGAGTCGCGCCGCCGCTTCGTCGAGGTCACCCTGCAGCAGGCAAAGCCAGGCGGCGTTGAGGAGCGCCGGAATGCGGTGGGTGGTGGAGGCGCCCGGCAGGGCGAGCACCCGCGTCGCCCAACCGCGTCCCTCGGGGAGGAACCCGCCCACCGCCCAGTGATAGCGCAGATCGGAGAACAGGGCGAGGGCGCTGTCGGTGTCGATCGCCGTGGCCACGGTGAGTGCGGACTGCAGTTCGGCGCGGTCGGCGCGCACTCGCGCGAGGACCGCGGTCTGCCCCGGGCCGTACCAGTCCACGCGCGAACTCGCCGCGACGGCCGCGAAATGGTCGAGGTGGCGTCGGGTCAGCAACGGCGAGCGCCCCTCCTCTTCGGCGCGCTCCCGGCCGTAGCCGCGGATCGTCTCGAGCATCCGGAATCGACGGGTCTCATGATCCGCCTCGACGACGGACTGCGCCACGAGCTCGTCGAGAGGATCGACGATGTCGTCGATCGTGTAGCCGCCGACCGCTGCAGCGGCCTCGAGGTCGAACGGGCCGGAAAACACAGCGAGCGCGCACCAGAGTTCCCGCTGCTCGGGTGAGCACAGCTCGTAGCTCCAGTCGACCACCGCCCGCAGCGTGCGCTGACGCCCGACTGCGCTGCGGGAGCCGCCGCGAAGAAGGGTGAACCGGGAGGAGAGACCGGACGCGAGCTCCGGGATCGAGAGAGTCCGCAGCCGCGTCGCCGCGAGCTCGATCGCGAGCGGCAGTCCGTCGAGGGATCGACACAGCTCCACGGCGGCCTCCGCCTCGGTCGGACCGAGCTCGAAGGCGGCGTCGGCGGCGCGCGCACGGGCCACGAGGAGTGACACCGCCTCGGACGGGCTGCCCGACGCGGCCTCCGTCGACAGCGGGGGCACCGCGTAGACGAGCTCGCCGTCGAGCTCGAGCGGACGACGGCTCGTCGCGAGCACCGTGAGCTGCGGGAGCGCGAGCAGCAGTTCGTCGGTGAACGAGGCGGCGGCATCGATGATCTGCTCGCAATTGTCCAGGACCAGGATCGCGGGCGTGTCGAGAAGCGCGGCGACGACGGCTTCGAGCGGGTCGCGCGCCGACTGGTCTGCGAGCGGAAGGGCGCGCACCACCGCGCTCGGCACTCGTTGCGGGTCCTGCACGGACTCGAGCGGGACGAACCAGCAGTCGATGCCCTCGTGTTCCGCGTACCCGGTCGCCGCGCGCATCGCGAGCCGGGTCTTGCCCGCACCGCCGACGCCCGTAAGCGTCACGAGCGACGATGCGTCGAGGATCGACTGGAGGGTCTGCAACTCGCGACGGCGACCGACGAACGCGCTTCGCGGCTCTCTGATCATCCCGACTCCGGCGCCCTCGCCCGCCACGGGCGCGGGTGCGCTCGGGTAGGTCGATTATCGCAGTCTTCCCCGAACCCCCGCCGAAGTGACCACGCCGTCGCCAGCGAGCACGGCGAAGACCTGGAGCGTCGTGGCCGGATGCTCCCCCAGCGTGCCGCCGGGATGATCCGGGCAATGTGCATAGTTGGTGCAGCGTGGGGTCGAACCCGTTGACGAGTGACCCGAAATGTCCCGTCGTCGGACGACGCAAAGACCCCATCGCCCGATGACATAGTGTCGGCCAGTCCCCTCCGGACCATCCCGATCCGGTTCCTGCACCCGAGGTGGGCCCATGAGTGTTCCCCTGACCCTGCGCATGCCTTCTCAGAGCGCCGATCAGCCTGCCCCGGACCGTCCGGTCCTGGACGCGGCCCTCGACCGTCTGGAGGACAGCGGCGGCACAGCCCCCGACCGGGCCGACGCCGAGGTGCTGCTGCACGCCCGCGGCGCCGACCTGGACTTCCTCCTCGCCGTCGCGGGCACAGTGCGTGACGCCGGTCTGGCGGACGCCGGGAGGCCCGGCGTCATCACGTACTCGCGCAAGGTGTTCGTCCCGCTGACGCACCTGTGCCAGGACCGGTGCCACTACTGCATCTTCGTCCAGACGCCGGGCAAGCTCGCCAAGGCGGGAATCTCGCCGTACATGTCGGCCGAGGAGGTGCTGGAGGTCGCCCGGCAGGGCGCCGCGCTGGGCTGCAAGGAAGCCCTGCTCACGCTCGGCGACCGGCCGGAGAACCGCTGGCCCGTGGCCCGGCAGTGGCTCGACGACCACGGGTACGCCTCGACCCTGGACTACGTGGGCGACATGGCCCGCCTGATCCTCGACGAGACGGGGCTGCTTCCCCACCTCAACCCTGGCGTCATGTCGTGGGCGGAGCTGCAGCGGCTCAAGCCCGTCGGCCCGTCCATGGGCATGATGCTGGAGACGACGTCGTCCCGGCTATGGACCGAGAAGGGCGAGGCGCACTTCGGCTCCCCCGACAAGGACCCGGCCCTGCGGCTGCGCGTGATCGACGACGCCGGACGGTCGCGCATCCCGTTCACCACCGGTGTCCTGCTCGGCATCGGCGAGAACTACGCCGAGCGCGTGGACTCGATCCTGGCGCTGCGCGACGCGCACGCCAAGCACGGCCACGTGCAGGAGGTGATCGTGCAGAACTTCCGCGCGAAGTCCGCCACGGCCATGATGGGCGCCGAGGACCTGGAGACCCAGGAGTATGCGGCCGCCGTCGCCGTCACGCGCGTGCTGCTCGGCCCGGGGATGCGCCTGCAGGCGCCGCCCAACCTGACCGACGCCGCCGAGCTCCAGCTCCTGGTGCGCGCCGGGATCGACGACTGGGGCGGCGTCAGCCCGCTCACGCCGGACCACGTGAACCCCGAGCGGCCCTGGCCGCACATCGAGGACCTGGCGCGGCTCACCGCCGAGGGCGGGTACACGCTGCGCGAGCGCCTCACCGCCCACCCGCACTACCTGCGCGAGGCGCGGGACGGTGCGGAGTGGCTCGACGACCGCCTCCGGGACCGCGTCCTGGCCCTGGCAGACGACTACGGCCTGGCCCGCCACGACGCCCTGCTGGGCGCCTTCCCGTCCTCCCCGGCTTCGTTGAGTGCTGGCTATTTGCGCTCTTCAGGGCCGGAACCGCGCAAATATCCAGCACTCAACGGAGCGGGGAGGCTGGCGCGACTGATCGGGGATGTTGCCGGCGATCCAGGCGGGGTCGACGATGCCGCGTGGGTGGAGCTGCTCGGGGCCGACGGCGGCGACCTCGAGGAGCTCGCCGCGCTCGCGGACCAGGTGCGCCGCGAGCGGACCGGCGACGCCGTGACCTACGCGGTGAACCGGAACATCGACGCGTCGCTGGGTCTTGCGCCCGAGCAGGTAACCGAGCTGGCGGCGGAGGCCGTGTCCCTCGCCGCCACTGAGGTGTGCGCGCAGGGGGTGCCGCCGGCGGCGTCGGGGCCGGAGGGCTACCTCGCCCTGGCCCGCGCGGTGAAGCAGGGCGGGCCGGGCCTGCACCTGCACGCGTTCCGCCCGGCCGAGCTGGCCGACGGCGCAGCCCGCGCCGGACTGCCTCTGGCGGACTGGCTGGCCGAGCTGCGCGAGGCCGGCGTCGACACGGTGCCGGGCACGGGCGCGCGCATCCTCGACGACCGCGTCCGCGACCTGCTCACCGGCAAGACGGACATCCCCGCCGAACGCTGGGTCGAGCTCGTCACCGCAGCCCACACCGCGGGCCTGCGGTCGACGGCGACGATCGTGTACGGGCACGTGGAGTCAGCCGGCGACCAGGTGCAGCACCTGCGGACGCTGGCCCGCGTGCAGGACGCGACCGGCGGGTTCACCGAGCTCATCCCGATGCCGTGGCTGCCGTCCGAGTCGCCGGTGCCGGTGCCCGGCGCGCGCGTGGCGACCCTGCGCGAGAGCCGCGCCCTGCACGCCGTGGCCCGGCTGATGCTCGCCGGGCGGATCGACCACGTCCAGGCGGCGTGGACCAAGCTCGGGATGCGCGGGGCGCAGCGCGTGCTCGCGGGCGGCGCCGACGACCTGGGCGGCGTGCTGCTCGACGGCGTCCTGGACCCGGACGCTGGGCCCGAGCAGGGGCGCGAGCTGACGGTCGCGGACGTGACGCGGCTCGCCGCCGAGCTGGGCCGCCCCGTCCGGCAGCGCACGACCACGTACGAGCCGGTGGGGTGAGACCGACGTCTGCCGACATACGGGCAGGTGGGACGAGACCGACGTCCGCCGACGTGCGGGCAGGTGGGACGACGGCCGCACACGCTGCGAGGCGCACGGGCCCGCCCGCGGACGCCGAGCACGTCGACGTCGCGGTGGTGGGCGCGGGGCTCGCCGGGGTCGGCCTCGGCGCCCGCCTGCGGCGCGCCGGCCGCACGGGCTTCGCGCTCCTGGAGCGGGCCGACGACGTCGGCGGGACCTGGCGCGACAACGTCTATCCGGGCGTCGCGTGCGACATCCCGAGCGCCCTGTACTCGTACTCGTTCCGGCCCCAGCCCGCCTGGTCGCGCGTGTTCGCACCGGGCGCCGAGATCCACGAGTACGTGCGGGACGTCGCGCGGTCGGAGGGCCTGGCCCCGCACCTGCGCCTCGGCACTGAGCTCACCGGCGCCCGCTGGAGCGAGGACGAGGCGGCGTGGCGCCTGACGACGTCGCGCGGCCCGCTGACCGCGCGCGTGCTGGTGACGGCTGTGGGCCGGCTCAGCGAGCCGCGCGTGCCCGAGATCCCGGGCCTCGGCACGTTCCCCGGCCGGGTGTTCCACTCCGCCCGCTGGGACCGCGACCTGCCGGACGGGCTGCGGGTCGGCGTGGTCGGGACCGGCGCGAGCGGCGTCCAGCTCGTGCCGGAGCTGGCGCGCCGGGCGGCGTCCGTCGTCGTGCTGCAGCGGACGCCGCCCTGGGTGCTGCCGCGCGGAGACCGGGCGTACGCGCCCGGGGAGGAACGGCCCGACCGGGCCGCGCTCGCGGAGGAGGCCGACCGGCTCTTCGAGGCGCGGATGGCCGGGTCAGCGGAGGAGGCTGCGCTGCGCGAGCGCGCGGAGGCGCACCTGCGCGCCCAGGTGCCGGACCCGGCGCTGCGCGCACAGCTCACCCCCGACTACGCCGTGGGCTGCAAGCGCGCGCTGTTCAGCGACGACTGGTACCCGGCCCTGCAGCAGCCGCACGTCACGCTCGAGCCGAGCGCGCCGGTCGCCGTCGAGGGGTCGACGCTGGTCGCGGCGTCAGGGGCCCGGTACGAGGTGGACGTGCTGGTGCTGGCCACGGGCTTCGAGACGACGCGCCCGCCGTTCGCGCACCTGGTGGCCGGCCGCGGCGGGCGGACCCTCGCCGAGCACTGGGCCGACGGCATGACCAGCCACGCCTCCACGGTGGTGCACGGGTTCCCGAACCTGTTCGTGCTGGACGGCCCCAACGCGGGCCTGGGCCACCACTCCGCGCTGGAGGTGATCGAGGCGCAGATCGGCTACGTGCTCGGCGGGCTCGACCACCTGGACGCGACCGGCGTCCCGCTGGAGGTGTCCGCGGCGGCCGAGGCCGCGTACACGCGCGAGGTGGACGAACGCGCCGCGGGGACGGTGTGGCTGCGCGGCGGCTGCCGGAGCTGGTACGTGGACGAGCGCTCGGGGCGCCTCACACTCCTGTGGCCCGGCCGGGCGGCGGAGTACCGCGAGCGGTTCGGTGTCTTCGACCCGGCCCCGTTCGCCCCGGAGGACGTGACAGCGGCCGGTCAGCCCGGGACCAGGCCGTTCTGGTAGGCCCAGACCACCGTCTGCAGCCGGTCGCGCGTGCCGACCTTGGCCATCGCGCGGCCCAGGTGGGACTTCACGGTGCTCGTCTCCACGACCAGCTCCCTCGCGATCTCCGCGTTCGACAGCCCGCGGGCGAGGTGCCGCACGATCTCGGCCTCGCGGGCCGTGAGCTGCGCCGCGAGGTCGGACGCCGGTGCGGGCGGAGCCTTGCGCCGCGCGAACTCGGTGATCACGCGGTGGGTCACCGCCTGGTCGATGAGGCCGTGCCCGTCGGCGAGCCGGCGGACGGCGTCGATCAGCTCCTCCGGCTCGCAGTCCTTGAGGATGAACCCGGAGGCGCCGGCCTCCAGGGCGCCGAACACGTACTCGTCCAGGTCGAAGGTGGTCACGACGAGCACGGCGGGCGTCGTCCCGCCGCCCGGGCCGAGACCGCCCGGCGCGCCCGGTCCGTCCGCGACGATCTCGCGGGTCGCGGCGAGGCCGTCGCCACCCGGCATCCGCACGTCCATGCAGACGACGTCGGGGCGGTGCCGGCGGGCGAGCTCGACCGCCGTCGGACCGTTCGAGGCCTCGGCGACCACCTCGATGTCGTCGGCCTGCTCCAGCAGGAACCGGAACCCGGCCCGGACCACCGCCTGGTCGTCGACGAGCATGACCCTGATCATCGCTGTCCCCCTCCGGCGGGCGTCCCCGACACCGCGTTCTCCGACACCGCGTTCCCCGACGCCGCGTTCGCCGGCACCGCGTTTCCCGACACCGCGGGCGCGCCACCCGCGGGCTCGTGGTGCAGCGGGAGCGTCAGCCGCACGCGCCATCCGCCGGACGGCGTGGCACCGGTCGTGAGCGTCGCACCCACCAGGTGCGCCCGCTCCCCCATCCCGATCAGGCCCATACCCTGCCGGGCCGGGACCTGCAGGGCCGGACCCTGCGGTGCGGGGACCCGCCGGGTCGAGCTCGTCGGGGCGCCGTCGGCGCGCGCCGGGTCGGGCGGTGCGTTGACCACCTCGAGCGAGACCTCCCGCTCCCCGGACCGCACGGTCATCCGCACCGCCGCGCCGGGCGCGTGCTGGCGGGCGTTGGACAGCGCCTCCTGCGCCACGCGGTAGAACGCGGCGTCCGCGATGGGGGCCAGCGCCCGCGGCGTACCCTCCTGGACCAGGTCCACGGTGTCTCCGAGGGTGCGCGCGGTCCGGACGAGCCCGTCGAGCGCGCCGAGCCCGGGCTGCGGCGCGTCGTACCCGTCGTCGCCCGGTCCGTCGGCGTCCGGGCGCTCCCGGAGCATCCCGACGATCAGGCGCAGGCTGTCGAGCGTCTCCTTGCCCTGTCCCCGGATCCAGGCGGTGCCGGCCTTCGCGGCCTGCGGGTCGCTGTCGATCTGCCGCTCGACGGCGGCCGCCTGCACGACCAGGCCGGACAGGTGGTGCGCGGCGACGTCGTGCAGCTCGCGGGCCATGCGCGACCGCTCGGCGAAGATCGCGGCCTGGGTCGTCGCGTGCTGGGTGCGGAGCAGCTCCGCCGCCCGGAGGCGGAGCAGCTCGATGTAGCGGCGCCGAGTCGCCACCGCCCCGCCCACCAGGGCGCTGACCATGTAGGTCCCGACGCCCGACAGGAGGTGGTTGGCCGCCGGGACCAGCAGGTCGCTACCCGTGACGAGAGCGACCACCGCGGTCGCGAGCACCCCGGCCGGCACCGCCGTGCCCGTGACCGTCAGCGCACGGCGGGTGGGCAGCAGCGTGCCGATCGTGTAGCCGGTGATGACCTGCGGTATGCCGCCGACCGACAGGTCGGGCGGGGAGGCCGCGATGATGACGACCTGGCACGTCACGACGAGCCACAGGCAGAGCGTCGGGCGGACCCGGCGCAGGACGAGCGGCAGCGCCTGGACGCACACGGCGGCCGAGAGCACCACGCTCTGCACCGGACCCATCGTGAAGCCCTCGGCCTCGAGCACGAACCCGAACAGCAGCACCAGCAGACCCGCCGTCACGAGCAGGACGAGTCCCGCCAGGAGCCCGTCGCGCGCCAGGACGCCGGTCAGGCCGAGCCGGGCGAGCAGCGCGTCGACCCTGCTGACCTGCTGCGGGATGGGTCCGTCGTCGAACACCGTGGGGCCGTCCGTCGTGGGCATCGTCAGTACGATACCGACGGCGCCAGCAGGCGGAGGTCGAAGGCCAGCCACCCGACGACGGCCAGGGCGAGCACCACGAGCACGGTGCCGGTGATCCGGCGCCAGCCGTGCCGGTGCCGGACGGCGCCGACCACCTGCAGGACGGCCGGGACCAGGCCGAGCACGCCGATCCCCTGCAGCACCTGGAGCTGGCGCAGGGATGCCTCCGGGACGTCCTGCAGGTTCATGACGGTCGTGATCGTGATGGTCCAGCCGACGAGGGCGAGCACGGTGCAGACCGCCGCGATCTTCGTCAGGATGCGGGTCACCCGCCCGGCACCCTCCGGACGCACGCGCCCGGCGCCGTCCGGCAGGGACTGCTTGCGGATCCGGCGACGGATCGCGCCGACCGGCCACGCGACGGCGGTCACCAGCAGGATCAGGACGGACGCGCCGAGCATCGGGAACACCAGGCCCGGGGCGCGCTGCGGCTCGGTCGGCAGCAGCGCGAACGCGCCCTCCCACCCGATGGCCTCGACCCGGTCGTCGGCGACCCGCATCGCGATGGTGCGCTGGCCGTCGACCTCACGCCAGACCCAGGGCGCGACCTCCTCGTACAGGGCCGGCGACATGGAGCCGGGGCCGGGCGTGATCAGCAGGCGGCCGTCCTCGCGGGCCGTGACCTGGGTGGTGCTGAAGACGTCGAGCGCCGCCAGGAACGTGCTCTGCATCCCGCGGGAGGCCACGTAGGTGCCTTCGGCGATCGCCGCGTGCTCCTTGGCCGTCGCCTCGACGGTGCCCGACGCCGCGGCGTCGTCCGCCGAACCCTCCGCCGCGTCGCCGGCCGTGTCCGCGGGGAAGTACCGGTCGGCGAAGCCCTGCAGCACTGCCTCGCGCACGGCGAGCGTGGCGTAGCCGGTGTTGCCGGTGCTGTTGAGCGAGACGAAGATCCCCGCCCGCTCGTCCGGGTAGATCTGCAGGTGGGAGTGGAAGTACTGCGTGTCGCCGCCGTGGCCGATGATCCAGTGGCCGTTGCGGCTCTCGTCGAAGAACCCGAGCGTCATCCGCGGGCCCGCGGCGAGGTTGCCCAGCGTGCTCTCGTCGAGCGCGGGGGCGTGCATGAGGTCGAGCGTCTCGGGTGCGAGCAACGACCCGGTGCCGGGCTCGCCGAGCTGGGCCAGCATGAAGCGGGCCATGTCGGGGGCGGACGCGGTGAGCGCCCCGGCAGGCGGCGCCCCGACGATCTCGAACGGGCCGGGAGCCGCGGACGACGAGGGGTACCCCTTCGACATCCTTTCGCTCAGCTCGTCCGGCAGCGGCTGCTCGAAGGTCGACGACGTCATCCCGGCGGGCTCCAGGATGTTGCGCTGGACGTACTCGTCGAACGGCACGCCGCTGACCCGCTGCACGATGTAGCCGGCCAGCGCGTTGCCGTAGTTCGAGTACGCGGGGACGGTGCCCGGCTCGTAGATCTGCTCCGGCGGCGCCTCGGCCAAGGCATCGCGGAGTACGGGCGCCTGGTCCCCGAACCCGATGAGGCCGTCGACCACCTCCTCGAACCCGGCGGTGTGGGTGAGCAGGTTCCGCAGCGTGATCGGCTCGTCGAACCTGCGCGGGATGTCGAAGTCGAGGTACTCGGCGACGTCGGTGTCCAGGTCGAGGTCGCCGCTCTCCACGAGCTGCATGACGGCGGTCGCGGTGAACAGCTTCGACACGGAGCCCGGGCGGAACAGCGTGCTCTCGGCGTCGACCGGCACGGCCTCGCCGCCCGTCGTGCCCGTGTCGGCATGGCCGTAGCCGCGGGTGGTGACGATCTCGCCCTCGTCCACCACGGAGACGACGGCGCCGGCGATGCCGGCGCTCTCCAGCGCGGCCGGCAGCAAGCCGTCGAGCCACGCGTCGACGTCGGACTGCTCCAGGGCGTGCTCGCCGGCCGGGGCGGCGATCGGCGGGGGCGGCGCGGGTTCGTCGGCGGTCGAGACCGCGGCGGAGGCGACGGTCGGCACCGCGGCGGACGCCGGTGCACCGGCCGCGACGGTGACGACAAGGATCCCCAGGGCCGCGAGCGCCGCGGCGGTGCGCCGGCCCCGAAGGGCGGGGCGGGCGGGGCGGTCAGGGCGGTCCGGCGGGCCGCCGTCGGGCCGCTTGACGGGGGTGTGGTCGTGGGACGAGAACATGGTCGCGCTCCTCGCGCTCGGCAGGTGTTCGGGCTGGTCCGGAGGCTTTCTTCCGGACTTCCCCAGCCTGTCGGGATGCCCGCCACGACACATCGCCCGCGAGCATGCACTCGATCTACGACCTTTGGTGGAGGACAGTTGCCCGGATGGCTAGGCTCACGCCGTGATCACGTCGGAGATGGTGTCGATACTGTCAGTGGGCCTGCCCGCGCTCGGCGCTCTGGTGTCGGCGATCGTCTCGTTTCTCGGCATCCTGCCTGGCACCGAGCGTCGGCTGCACCGCCTCGTCAGCATCCACAACGAGATGCCGGTGGGCGAGGGCAAGGCGGCGCTGGAGGAGGCGGTGAACGAGCTGGCCGTCCGGACCGCGCGCCGGGTGGTCGCGCCCAGCGCGGAGCGGAAGCGCGAGCGCAAGCAGCTGGACGGGGGCAAGGTCGGCTTCGCCATCTTCTTCGTCCTGGTGGGCGGAGGCGTGGCCTGGGGCATCTGGTTCCTCGGTTCGCTGGCGCACGCCTTGCCCGTCCTGCAGTGGACGCTCTGGGTCATCGCCATCCTCGTGACCCTCTTCACCACGTTCTTCGTGACGGTCGGCGGGCTGACCGACCTGTACAAGGACGAGGAGAAGGACAAGGAGAACAAGGCCAAGCGGGAGGCCAACAAGGCCAGGCGGGAGGCGGCGAAGAAGGCCAGGGACGAGGCCAGGAGCGGCGCCCGGGACGAACCGGTGTGATCACGCAGACCGTCGCCCCCGGGTTCGTGCTCCGATGAGCGCGCCTCTCGTCCTGGACGCCGCGGCCGTCGCCGCCGCGTGCCCGCCCGCCGACGCCGTCGCCGCCGTCCGAGCCGCCCTGCGCGGCGGGCTCGATCCCGCGGCAGACCTCCCCCGCCAGGCCGTCCCGCTGGACGCCGGCCAGCTCCTGCTCATGCCGTCGGACGGCGGCGGCGAGCTGGCGCACGTCGGGGTCAAGCTCGTCACGGTCGCCCCCGCCAACCCGGACCGGGGTCTCCCCCGCGTCCAGGGCTCGTACCTGCTGCTCGACGCCGCCACGCTGGGCGTCGTCGCGATGCTCGACGGCACAGCGCTGACCACGCTCCGCACGCCAGCGGTGTCGGTGGCTGCGGTCCTCGAGCGGCTCCTGACCGGGGCGACGCCGCTGCGCGTGGCCGTGTTCGGCTCAGGGCCGCAGGCGCACAGCCACGTCGCCACCCTCGCGGGCGCCCTGGCCGGACGGCACACGCTCGCCGCGGTGACCCAGCTCGTCCGGGACCCGGGCCGGTCGACGCCGATCGACGGCGCGCACCTCGTCCGCCTCGGCACCCCGGAGTCCGACGCCGCCCTGCGCGCCGCCGACGTCGTCGTCTGCGCGACGTCGGCGCGCGAGCCGCTGTTCGACGCCGCCCTGATCGCGGACACGGCGATCGTGATCGCAGTGGGCTCGCACGAGCCGGACGCCCGCGAGCTGCCCGCCGAGCTGTTCGCGCGCGGCACGGTAGTGGTCGAGGATCCCGGCGCCGCCCTGCGGGAGGCGGGCGACGTCGTCCTGGCGATCGCGGACGGCGCCCTGACCGCGGCGGACCTGGTGCCGATGCGCGACGTCGTCACGGGCGCAGTCCGCCCCGACCCCGCGCGGCCGCTGGTCTTCAAATCCACCGGCATGTCGTGGGAGGACCTGGTCGTGGCAGAGGCGGTGCTCGCGGGCGCCGGCTGAGCTAGACGGTGGTGTATTGCAAAGCGGAGCGCTCCCAGGTGCCGTCGAAGTTTCGCCAGTGGAACCTCCATTCGATCTCGTGTCCTTCGGGGAAGTTCTTGTTGCAGGCGGTCCATCCAGCGTCGACCCCCTGCTGGTCGGTGCACATACCCAAGCGGTCTCCGTCCAGGTCCCACCAGTACACGACCGGTGAATGGCCGTCCTTGATGCCGTCCTTGATCCAGATGAGGTCGCCGTAGGGCTGGACGCATGCCCCGTAGCGGTCGACGGACACGCAGTCCTTCGGGTGCGAGGAGTAGGCCCTCGGCTCGCTGTAGTCGCTTTCGAAGTCGGCTGCCTGGGCCGGCGAGGCAGCTCCGAGAGCCAGCCCCAGTGCGGCGATGGCCGTCAACGCGGCAAGCCTGACGTGTTTGCGAATCATGTGACTCCCTCTCCCTGCTTCATGCGGCGCCGGCGGCGCCGACACCCAACGTAGGAAAGGCGCCTTGCAGGAAACCTGCAGGGACCTTGCAGCCCGTCGAGGCCGGACGAAGGCAGTGGTGGCCGAGGCAGTGCTCGCGGGCGCATGTTTGCGCTGAGGTGCAAATCGTTCTCGACGAGATCATTCCGGAGTTGAGTGGTGCTCGGTCACAGACGTGGCCCACACGACGACGGGAGCACCCAGTGCGCATCAGAACGACGGCGACCCGAACCATCGCCGCCCTCACCGGCCTCGTCCTGGCCGGCGGAATGCTGGCGACCGCCGCGCCGGCGTCGGCCAACACGAACGACGGCTGGGTCAGCGGTGCCGGCAGCATGAGCGACGACTGGGGAGACGAGGGCACCGTCTCGACCACCTCCTACTCGTCCTCCACCGCGACCTGCCTGTGGCAGCAGGTGCTGCGCGCGGAGGGGCTGCTCAGCGGCGCCGGCGTCGACGGACACTTCGGCCCCACCACGAAGACGGCGACAGAGAACTTCCAGAAGCGGTACCACGACCTCGCGGGCGACGGCAAGGCCGGCCCGAACACCTGGGGCAAGGCGGACGACAAGTTCACGCAGGTGGTGGAGTACACCGACGGCAGCGCGCGGGCCGTCTACGACGGCACGGCCTCCAACTTCACGGTCTACCGCAACACCCAGGGCCGCCACTTCTGGTGGCACGAGGGCCAGAGCGCCCACCGGTACGCCGCGTACGGCTCCAACAGCTGCTGACACCCGGCTCTTCCACCCCGGGCGGCGCTGCCGGAACCACAGCAGTTCCGGCAGCGCAGGCGCGGTGGTCGACGTGGCCTGGTGATCCACGACCCGCTTGACGCCGTTCACGCTCACCACCTGACCGGTTCGACCTGTCTGGTTCAACCGGTTGGTCCCAGCGGCACCCACTCCGTCGACGTCGTGAGCTCGTCGAGCAGGTCCGGGAGCGGCGTCACGCCCAGGCCGGGGCCGGTGGGCACCGCGATGTGGCCGGCGTCGAGCACGAACGGCTCGGTGATGTCGGTGCGGTAGAAGCGGCCGGACCCCGAGATGTCGCCCGGCAGCGTGAATCCCGGCAGGGCCGCGAGCGCCGCGTTGGCCGCCCGCCCGAGCCCGGTCTCCAGCATGCCGCCGCACCACACGGCCACGCCGTGCGCGACGGCGAGGTCGTGGATGCGCCGCGCCTCCAGGTACCCGCCGACGCGGCCGGGCTTGATGTTGATGATCGAGCAGGCGCCGAGCGTGATCGCGGCGGCGGCGGTCTGCGCGGAGACTATGGACTCGTCCAGGCACACGGGGGTCTGGATGCGGCGGGCGAGCTCGGCGTGGCCCAGCACGTCCTCCTCCTCGAGCGGCTGCTCGATCAGCAGCAGGTCGAACGCGTCGAGCCGCGCGAGGTGCCGCGCGTCGCCGAGCGTGTAGGCGGTGTTGGCGTCGACCTGCAGCAGCACGTCGTCGCCGAACCGCTCCCGGACGGCCCGCACGGGCTCGACGTCCCAGCCGGGCTCGATCTTCAGCTTGATCCGCACGTAGCCCTCGGCGAGGTAGCCGTCCACGGCGTCGAGCAGCGCGGGGATCGAGTCGTGGATGCCCACGGACACGCCGCTCGGCACCCGGTCGACGACGGCGCCCAGCTCGCCGGCGAACGACCGGCCCAGGGTGCGCAGCTCGGCGTCGAGCACCGCCATCTCCAGGGCCGCCTTCGACATGCGGTGCCCCTTGACGGGTGCGAGCGCCCGGCCGACGTCGGACGCGGCGATGCCGCTCGCGCCGCCGGGCCGCTGCGCGGACTCCTGGTACCGCGCGAGGACGGGCAGCAGGAACCGGCGCAGCACGTCGGCTGCGGCGTCCGCGTACTCCGAGGAGTACAGCGGCTCGGCCATGGCCACGCACTCGCCCCAGCCCTCTGCGCCGTCGGTCACGGCGCGCAGCAGGAGGACGTCGCGCTCGTGCTCCGTGCCGAACGACGTCCGGAACGGTGCGACGAGCGGCATGGTGATCCTGCGCAGCTCGACTCCCTGCAGCTTCACGGGCGCTCTCCTTCGATCGGGGCATGGATGAGGTAGCCGCGCTCGCGGTCGTAGCCGACGCGGGCGCCGGCCGCGAGGTGCGGCGCCAGGCTCTCGCGCAGGCTCAGCCGCCAGTCGTGGGCGGCAGCGGGATCGGTGGCGCGCAGCCCTTCGATGTCAGGCGGTACGGGCACGACGGCGGTCGGGTCGACGGCGGTCGGGCCGACGGCGTCCGCAGCGCCGGCGTCCGCTGCGCTCGCTCGGCCGGAACCCCCGGCTCGACCGGAACCTCCAGCTCGACCGGGGGCGCACGCGGCAGCGACCTCCGGCGCACGCAGGTCCCAGCGGACCAGGACCCGGTCGCTGTCCTCGCCGCCGTTGATGGCGTCGGACACACGCCCGTAGAAGTTCGGCAGGTACTCGACGGGCCGAGCCGCGAGCTTGGTGATGTTGAAGTGCGCGTTGCGCGCTATCAGCGGGTCGTAGGTCCAGGCGATCTCGTCGATGCCCAGCGCGAGCGCCCACGCGCGCTGGTGCACCTTGAGCGCGAAGCCGACCCCGCGCCCGCCGGTCCCGGGCGTCACGGCCGCGACGTGGCTGTGCAGCGAGCGGTGCTGCGGTGCGGCGTGGAACGCCACGCACGCGCCCACGAGCGCGCCGCCGCGGAAGGCACCGCCCACGTAGCTCCCCGTCTTGCTGAGCGCGCGCAGCAGCTCGGTGGTGACCTCCGGCTGGCCCCAGACCGCCGTGAACAGGTCGCCGACGGCGGCCAGCTCCCCCAGGTCCGACACCTCCCCGATCGTGACGCCGGCCGCGCGGGCGACGGCGTCGGCAGCCCGGGCCGCCTGGACGACGACGGGGTCGCTCACCGTGCGGCCTCGCCCTCGAAGTACTCGTGCGGCCAGGTCGGGACGGTCTCCAGGTATGCCATGGCGCCATGCTACGGACGGCCCGGCGCGCAGCCGTCCGCGGCCCTCCCGCGGAGCGGCGCACGAGAAACACGAAAGTTACAACGGACGAACGGGCCCGACATCTGCGTCCACTTAGGTTCATTTGAACCTAACCGGTCGGCCCACCCCGGGGCCGTCGGCCATGAAACGGAGCATCCCCCATGCGTCTTCGGTCCACGTCGCACCACCGCGCGACGCGTCTGAGCACCGTCACGCTCGCCGCCCTCTGCGTCATCGCCCTCAGCGCCTGCGGGGCGCGGGTCGACGCCGGCGGCACCTCGTCGGCCGCCGCCGAGAGCTGCGTCGACACGTCGGGCGACACGGTCAAGATCGGCTTCCTCAACTCGCTGTCGGGCACGATGGCGATCTCGGAGCAGACCGTCCACGACTCCCTCCAGCTCGCCGCGAAGGAGATCAACGCCGACGGCGGCGTGCTCGGCAAGCAGCTCGAGGTCGTCTCGGAGGACGGCCAGTCCGAGCCCACGGTGTTCGCCGAGAAGGCCGGCAAGCTCATCACCAGCGACTGCGTCGCCGCGGTGTTCGGCGGCTGGACGTCGGCGTCGCGCAAGGCGATGCTGCCGGTCTTCGAGTCCCAGGACTCCCTGCTGTTCTACCCCGTGCAGTACGAGGGCCTGGAGTCCTCGCCGAACATCTTCTACACCGGCGCCACGACCAACCAGCAGATCGTGCCCGCCCTCGACTACCTCGTCGAGCAGGGCACCAAGTCGCTGTTCCTGGTCGGCTCGGACTACGTCTTCCCGCGCACCGCGAACAAGATCATCAACGCCTACGCCGAGGCCCACGACATCGAGATCGTCGGCGAGGAGTACGCGCCGCTCGGCCACACCGACTTCTCCACGATCGTCAACAAGGTCAAGTCCGCCGACGCCGACGCCGTGTTCAACACCCTCAACGGCGACTCCAACGTGGCGTTCTTCAAGGAGTACAACAACGCCGGGATGTCCGCCGACGACATGCCCGTCGTCTCGGTGTCCATCGCCGAGGAGGAGGTCGGCGGCATCGGCGTCGACAACGTCGAGGGCCAGCTCACCGCGTGGAACTACTACCAGACCGTGGACAGCCCCGCGAACACCGCGTTCGTCAAGGCGTTCAAGGCGGAGTACGGCGAGGACCGCCCGACGTCCGACCCGATGGAGGCCGCGTACACCTCGCTCTACCTCTGGAAGGCGATGGTCGAGAAGGCCAAGTCGTTCGCCACCGACGACGTGACCGCCGCCGCGGACGGCGTCACCTACGACGCCCCCGAGGGCGAGGTCGTGGTCAACGGCGACAACCACCACATCGCCAAGACCGCCCTCATCGGCAAGATCGGCGCGGACGGCCTGATCCACACCGAGTGGAGCTCGAAGGAGCCGATCGAGCCCGACCCGTACCTCGAGGGCTACGACTGGGCCGACGGCCTGTCCTGACCCGGTCCTGCCGACACGAGACAGACCGGAACGGACCTCGATGGACATCATCGCCCAGCTCTTCGCCGGACTGAGCCTCGGCTCCGTCCTCCTCCTCGCCGCCCTCGGGCTGTCCCTGACGTTCGGCCAGATGGGCGTCATCAACATGGCCCACGGCGAGTTCATGATGGCGGGCGCCTACACCGCGTTCGTCGTGCAGGGCCTGGTCGGTGACGCCGGCGTCAGCCTGCTCCTCGCGCTCCCGCTGGGGTTCCTCGTGGGCGGCCTGCTCGGGCTGCTGCTGGAGGCGACGCTCATCCACCGCATGTACCGGCGGCCGCTGGACACGCTGCTGGTCACGTGGGGCGTCGCGCTCGTCCTCCAGCAGGTCGCGCGCGACGTGTTCGGCGCACCCAACGTCGACGTCGCGGCGCCGGCCTGGCTGTCGGGCGCGGTCCAGGTCGGCGGGCTCGCCCTGCCCCGGACGCGCCTGTTCATCCTGGCGCTCGCCATCGTGTGCGTCGTCGCCCTGGCGCTGGCCCTGCGCGCCACCCCGCTCGGCCGGCGCATCCGCGCCGTCGTGCAGAACCGGGACCTGGCCGAGGCGTCGGGCATCTCGTCGCGGGCCACCGACCGGGTCACGTTCTTCATCGGGTCCGGGCTGGCCGGCATCGCGGGCGTCGCGCTCACGCTGCTCGGCTCGATCGGGCCGACGCTCGGGACCAGCTACATCGTCGACGCGTTCCTCGTCGTCGTGGCGGGCGGCATCGGCCAGATCAAGGGCACGGTGATCGCGGCGACCGCCCTCGGCCTGATGCAGTCGTTCTTCGAGTACTCGACGACGGCCTCGGTCGCCAAGGTGCTCGTGTTCGTCGCGATCGTCGCCTTCCTGCAGCTACGACCCCAAGGGCTGGTCTCGGTCCGGACGAGGAGCCTCGCATGACAGTCCGCACCGCCCTGCTGCGGCCCGGGCGCGCCCGGACCCTCGCGGCGTTCGGCCTCGCCGCCGCCCTCCTGCTGCTCGCGCCCGTCGTGCTCAGCCCGTTCCGTCTCGACCTGCTCGCGAAGTTCCTCTGCCTGGCGATGGTCGCCGTGGGGATCGGCCTGGCGTGGGGCCGCGGCGGGCTGCTCACCCTGGGCCAGGGGGTCTACTTCGGCCTCGGCGCGTACCTGATGGCCATGCACCTCAAGCTGGCCGACGCCGGACCGGGCGGCGTCCCCGACTTCATGCTCCTGTACGGCACGGGGCAGGTGCCTACCTGGTGGGAGCCGCTGCGGTCACCGGTCTCGGCGATCCTGCTGATCCTGATCGTGCCGGCGGGCCTCGCCGCGCTCCTCGGCTGGGCGGTGTTCACCCGCCGGGTGCGGGGCGCGTACTTCGCGATCCTGTCCCAGGCGCTGGCGGCGGCCTTCGCCATCCTGCTCATCGGCCAGCAGCAGACCACCGGCGGGACGAACGGGCTCAACGGGTTCCGCGCGTTCTTCGGCTACGACCTGGCCGACCCGGTCAACAAGCAGATGCTCTACCTGATCGCCGCGGGCGTGCTGCTCGCGATGGTCGCCGTCGTGCGGCAGCTCACGGTCTCCCGGTTCGGGGAGCTGCTCGTGGCCGTGCGCGACCAGGAGGACCGCGTCCGGTTCCTCGGCTACGACCCCGCCGCCGTGAAGGTCGTCGCCTACGTCGTGGCCGCGGTGATGGCCGCGGTCGGCGGGGCACTGTTCGTGCCGATCGCCGGGATCGTCTCGCCGGCCGACGTCGGCGTCGTGCCCTCGATCGGCTTCCTCATCGGGGTGGCGATCGGCGGGCGCGCGACCCTGCTCGGCCCGGTGCTCGGGTCGATAGCGGTGAGCTGGGCGCAGACGTCGATCTCCGAGCAGTTCCCGTCGGGCTGGATCTACTTCCAGGGGGCGCTGTTCGTCCTGGTCATCGCGTTCCTGCCCGGCGGCCTCGCGTCGGTCGCGGGGAAGCTGCGGCGTCGTGTCCCTGAAAGGAGCCCCGCATGACCGACCTGCCACCCATCGCGCAGGAGCCGGAGACCGAGATCGACCTGGCCGCGGCCGAGGCGCTGCTCGGGACGGACACCGCCCGGTTCCGGCACGACTACCTGGAGGTGCGCGGGCTGCGCGTCGAGTTCGACGGGTTCGTCGCCGTGCGCGACGTCGACCTCACGGTCGCGCAGGGCGACCTGCGGTTCCTCATCGGGCCGAACGGCGCGGGCAAGACGACGCTCATCGACGCGGTGACCGGGCTCGTCCGGGCGACCGGCTCCGTCAGCTTCGGCCGGACGGAGCTGCTCGGGCGCGCCACCCACCGGATCGCCCGCGCCGGCGTCGGGCGCACGTTCCAGACCGCGAGCGTGTTCGAGGAGCTGACCGTGCTGCAGAACCTCGACATCGCGGCGGGCGCCCGGCGTCGGCCGACGACGCTGCTGCGGCGCCGGCCGGGCCCGCCGGAGGCCGTCGAGCACGCGCTGGAGACCGTGGGCCTGACGGCGCTGCGCGACGTGCCCGCCGGCGTGCTCGCGCACGGCCAGAAGCAGTGGCTGGAGATCGGGATGCTGCTCGTCCAGGACGCCCACCTGCTGCTGCTCGACGAGCCGGTGGCGGGCATGACCCAGGCCGAGCGCGAGGAGACGGGGGCGCTGCTGCGCCGCATCGGGTCGCAGCGGGTGGTGGTCGTCGTCGAGCATGACATGGAGTTCCTCCGCTCCTTCGCCGATTCCGTGACTGTGATGCACCAGGGCCGGGTGCTGGCGGAGGGCACCGTGCACGAGGTACAGAACGACCCCGCCGTCGTCGAGGTGTACCTCGGCGCCCCGGCCGTTGCGTCGGACGCCGCCCCGGCGGACGTCCCCATGAAAGGAGACCTCCCGTGAAGCTGGAGCTGAGCGGCGTGACCACGGGCTACGGGCGGACGACGGTGGTGCACGGCGTCGACCTGACGGTCCCCGACGGCGCGCTGACCGCGGTCCTGGGCCACAACGGCGCGGGCAAGACGACGCTGCTGCGGGCCGTGCTGGGGCTCCTGCCCCTGCGCGCCGGGTCGGTGCGGCTGGCCGGCGAGGACGTCACGGGGCTCGCGCCGCACAAGCGCGTGCGGCGCGGCATCGCGTACGTACCGCAGGGCCAGCAGTCCTTCGGGCAGCTCAGCGCCCGGGAGAACCTGCAGGTGGTCGCGGACGCGCACGGGCGGGCGGGCCGACGTCGGACGGACGAGGCGCTCGACCTCTTCCCCGCGCTGCGCGAGCTGCTCGGGCGGCAGGCCGGGCTGCTGTCCGGCGGGCAGCGCCAGCAGCTCGCGATCGCCCGGGCGCTGGTCACCGGGCCGACGCTGCTCGTCCTGGACGAGCCGGTCGAGGGGATCCAGCCCAACGTCGTGACCGAGATCTACGACGCGATCTCGACGCTCACCGGCGCCGGAAGCCTGTCCGTGCTGCTGGTCGAGCAGCACATCGGCTACGCCGTCGAGCACGCGGCCGAGTTCGCCGTGCTGACCTCGGGCCGCGTCGCGCACCGCGGCCAGGGCGGCGTCGCAACGGCCGCCGCCCAAGCCCGCAAGGCGCTCACGCTATGACGGCCCGTTGGCTGTGGGCGCGATCGTTGCGCCTACCTGTCCGTTATAGGCGCAACGATCGCGCCCACAACCAAGGCCTGGAGGGGTTGTGCGGTTGACGCCCGGTGATGTCGAGAAGTTGCTGCTGGCTACCGCCGGGATGGTCGCGCGCGACCGTCTGTCGCGCGGCGTGCGGCTCAACTACCCCGAGTCCGTGGCCCTGCTGTCCTGCTGGGTGATCGAGCGGGCGCGCGAGGGCGCCGACGTCGCCACGCTCATGGACACCGGCCGCGAGGTCCTCGTCCGCGAGCAGGTCATGGACGGCGTCCCCGAGATGCTCGTCGACGTCCAGGTCGAGGCCACGTTCCCCGACGGCCGCAAGCTCGTCACCCTGCACCACCCGGTCCAGTAGGAGGCCCCATGTCAGCTCACCCGTCCACCGGGCCGGGCGCCGTCCGGGTCGCGCCCGGCCGCATCGAGATCAACGCCGACCGCGCGCCGCGCGAGCGCCTACGCCTCGTCGTCCTGAACACCGGCGACCGGCCCGTCCAGATCGGCTCCCACCTGCACCTGCCCGACGCCAACAGCGCGCTGGAGTTCGACCGTGAGGCCGCGCACGGGTTCCGACTCGACGTGCCCTCCGGGACGTCACAGCGCTTCGAGCCCGGCGCGAGCCGCCAGGTCGACGCCGTCACGATCCGCGGGGCGCGGCGGGTCCCGGGCATCCAGCGGGGCAAGGACGACGGCGGCGCGCTGGGTCCGGTCGCCGCTCCGCCGTCCGACACCGAGCAGGAGGAACGCTGATGGCGTGGGTGGACCGCGAGCGCTACGCCGCGCTGTACGGCCCGACGGTCGGCGACCAGGTACGCCTCGGCGACACCGACCTGTGGATCGAGATCACCGAGGACCGCACGGCCGGCGGCGAGGAGGCGGTCTTCGGC
This sequence comes from Promicromonospora sp. NPDC057138, assembly GCF_042670845.1. Classification (NCBI taxonomy): domain Bacteria; kingdom Bacillati; phylum Actinomycetota; class Actinomycetes; order Micrococcales; family Promicromonosporaceae; genus Promicromonospora; species Promicromonospora sp. NPDC057138. Next base: position 29,588 of record NZ_JBHUUX010000046.1, read on the forward strand.
GGCGGCAAGTCGATCCGGGAGTCGATGGCGCAGTCGACCCGCACCCGAGCGCAGGGCGCGCTGGACACCGTGATCACCAACGCGATCGTCCTGGACTGGTGGGGCGTGGTCCGGGCCGACGTCGGGCTGCGCGACGGGCGCATCGTCGCCCTAGGCCGGTCCGGCAACCCGGACGTCGCGGACGGCGTCCACCCCGACCTGGTCATCGGGCCGTCGACCGACGTCATCTCCGGCGAGGGCCGGATCCTCACGGCCGGCGCGTTCGACGCGCACGTGCACCTGCTGTCGCCGTCGCAGCTCCACGAGGCGCTCGCCACGGGGATCACGACGGTCGCGGGCGGCGGGACCGGCCCGTCCGAAGGGTCGAAGGCGACGACGGTCACGGGCGCGGGGCACCTGCGCCACATCCTGCGTGCCCTCGACCCGGTGCCGGTCAACGTGCTGCTGCTCGGCAAGGGCAACACCGTCAGCGCCGACGCCCTGGCGGAGCAGGCGCTGGCCGGTGCGGGCGGCTACAAGATCCACGAGGACTGGGGCGCCACCCCGGCCGCGCTGGACGCCGCGCTGCGCGGCGCCGAGGAGTGGGGGCTGCAGGTCGCGCTGCACTCGGACTCGCTGAACGAGGCGGGGTTCGTGCAGTCGACGATCAGCGCCATCGACGGCCGCTCGATCCACGCCTTCCACGTCGAGGGCGCGGGCGGCGGGCACGCGCCCGACATCCTGACGATCGCCGGCCTGCCGCACGTCATCCCGGGCTCGACGAACCCGACGCTCCCCCACACGGTCAACACCGTGGCGGAGCACCTCGACATGCTCATGGTCTGCCACCACCTGAGCCCCGCGGTCCCGGAGGACCTGGCGTTCGCCGAGTCCCGCATCCGCGCCACGACCATCGCGGCCGAGGACGTGCTGCACGACATGGGCGCGCTGTCGGTCACCTCCTCCGACGCGCAGGCGATGGGCCGCATCGGCGAGGTCATCACGCGCACGTGGCAGGTGGCGCACGTGATGAAGCATCGCCGCGGCCCACTCGGCAGCTCGGAGCCCGCCGACAACGAGCGCGCCCGCCGGTACGTCGCCAAGTACACGATCAACCCGGCGATCGGCCACGGCATCGACGCCCACGTGGGCTCGGTGGAGCCCGGCAAGCTCGCGGACCTCGTGCTGTGGGACCCGCGGTTCTTCGGCGTCCGGCCCGACGTCGTGCTCAAGGGCGGCGTGATCGCCTGGGCCGCGCTCGGCGACCCCAACGCGTCCATCCCGACGCCGCAGCCGGTGCTGCAGCGCCCGGCGTTCGGCGACGCGATAGCGGGCGACCTCTCGCTCGCGTTCGTGGCCCCGGCCGCGATCGAGGACGGGCTGGCGGACCGGCTCGGGCTGCGCCGGAAGCTGGCCGCCGTCGCCCCGACGCGCGACGTCGGGAAGGCGGACATGCGCAACAACGACGTCCTGCCCCGGATCGACATCCGGCCCGACACGTTCGAGATCCGGGTGGACGGCGACCTCGTCGAGCCCGCGCCCGCCGTCCGCCTGCCGCTCGCCCAGCTCTACTCGATGTTCTGACGGCCGCCCATGACCTCACCCCACGCCCTCTCGGTGGCGATGCTGCTAGCCGACGCGCGCCTGCCCAGCGGCGGGCACGCGCACTCGGCGAGCCTCGAGCCCGCGCTGCTGGGCGGCATGCCCACGGGCGACGTGCCCGCGTGGCTGGTCGGGCGGGCGACGACCGTGAGCCTGGTCGAGGCGGGCACCGCCGTGGTGACGGCGCGGCTGTTCGCGGGGGCGGACGGCGGCGTCGCGGGCGCCGGCGCATCGGAGGGCGTCCGGCCGGCTGGGTCGCCCGACGCCGTCCGACCGGCTGACGGCTTCGGCCTCGCCGACGTCGTCCGCGCGTGGGCGGCCCGGACGCCCGCCCCCGCCCTACGCGATGCCGCCCGCCTGCTCGGCCGCGGCTATCTGCGGCTCGCGCGCACCCTGTGGGCGGACGCCCCGGCCGTGCGCGCCCTCGCCGCGCACGACGCCGCCCACGGCCCGCTCCCCCGCGCGGTCGTCCTGGGCGCGGTCGCCGCGGCGACCGGCCTGCCCGCCCCGGACACCGTGCGCCTCACCGTGTACGACGACGCCCAGACGGCGGCGTCGGCCCTGCTCAAGCTCGAACCCCTCGACCCGGTCACGCCCGCGCGCTGGGTCCTCGAAGCCTGCGCCGCGGCGGAGCAGCACGTGCTGCGCGTCGCGGCGTGTACCACCCCGGAGGACATCCCAGCCTCCGGTTCCCCGCAGACCGAGGGCTGGGCGCAGGCCCACGCCCTCCTGAGCCAAAGGTTGTTCCGTGCCTGATTCCATCCTTGGCCCCGCCCCCGCCTCCCTTGACGCCCCCGCCCCCGACGTGTCAGACGCACAGGTCACTCAGGTGACCCATGCGTCTGACACGTCGGCTGCTCACCGTGCCCTCCGCCTGGGGGTCGCCGGCCCGGTCGGCGTCGGCAAGTCGTCGCTGATCGCGACCATCTGCCGCGCGCTCGGCGCCGAGCTCCGCATCGGCGTCATCACCAATGACATCTACACCGACGAGGATGCGCGGTTCCTGCGCTCGGCTGGCGTGCTCGAACCGGAGCGCATCCGCGCGGTCGAGACGGGCGCGTGCCCGCACACCGCGATCCGCGACGACGTCACCGCGAATCTCCTGGCCACCGAGGACCTGGAGCGCGACTTCGACCCGCTGGACCTCGTCATCATCGAGTCCGGCGGCGACAACCTCACGGCGACCTTCTCCCCCGCGCTCGTCGACGCCCAGATCTTCGTGCTCGACGTCGCCGGCGGCGGTGACGTCGCCCGCAAGGGCGGCCCCGGGATCGGCCGCGCCGACCTGCTCGTCGTGAACAAGACCGACCTCGCCCCGTACGTGGGCGTGGACGTCGACCGGATGGTCGCCGACGCGTCGGCGGCGCGCGAGAACCGGGCGGTCGTCGCGCTCTCCCGCAGCGACGACGCCTCGGTCGCCGAGCTGCGCGCCTGGGTGCTCGGCGTGCTGGACAGCTTCCGCGCGGGCGCGCACGTCGCCCAGGACCCGGGCCCCATGGCGCCCCACTTCCACGCCGACGAGGACGGCGGCTACGTGCACAGCCACGACGACGATGGCCAGGCACACGACCACGCCCACGCGCACTGACGGGCCGATGCTGCGCGCAGCTGCGGGCGAGAAGGCGGCTCCGGCCGGGGACCCGGCACCGGCCGGGAGGCCGGATCCGTCCGCTGCGCCGACCCCTGGCGTGGAATCGGCGGATCCGCCCGCAGTGATCTCGCCGCCAGGGTCGGCCGGGCCGGAAGTGCTGGTGGGGCGAGCCGGATCCGTTCCGTCGGTTCCGCGGGTGACCCGCGTCGCGGTCGAGCGCCCGACGGGGTTCGGCGCGCCGGTGCGCGTCCGCACCTCGGACGGCCTCCTGGCCGCACGGCTCGTCTCCCGCGACGGCGCCCGCGCGGAGGTCGCGCTCGTCGCGCGCGGAGCGATGCTGCTCGGCGGTGACCACGTGGTCGTCAGCGTCCAGGTGGACCAGGGGTGCGCACTCACGCTGACCGACGTCGGCGGCACCGTCGCGTACGACGGCGCCGGCCGGGAGTGCCGGTGGGACGCCGACATCCGCCTCGGCCCCGGTGCCGCCCTGGCCTGGGCGGGGCTCCCGTTCGTCGTGGCCCGCGGCGCCGACGTGCGCCGGACCACGACGGCGCGCCTCGCCGCCGACGCCCGCCTCACCCTGCGGGAGACCGTGGTGCTCGGCCGGTCCGGCGAGCGCGGCGGCCGCATCGTGCTGCGCACGGACCTCACGGACGACGTCGGCCCGATCCTCGTCGAGGAGCTCACCGCCGCCGGCGACCGCCCGGTCCCCGGCGTCCTGGGTGCCCACACCGTTCTCGACACCGTGACCGCCGTGCGGGGAAGCACCGAAGTACCGCCCGACGAACGCCCCGGCCCCGGCTCTCTCCCTCGAATCGGCCCTGGCCCCGGTAACCGTGGCCCCGCAGCAGTTCCGGAAGATGCACCCGGCGTCGGCGACGCGGTGACGCTCCAGCTGGAGCGTGCCGGGACCCTCACCCGCTGGCTCGGCGCCGCCACCCACCTCAGTCCCCTCGAACCCCCGGCTCTGGCTCCTGACCCCGATTCAGCAGGCGCGTGAGGACCGGAAAACCCGGGATTACGGCTCTGCTGAGCCTGCTGAACCGGGGTCAGGAGCCCCGGCCCGACGAACGCATCGGAGGACACATGACTAGCAGCACGGCCGCCGACCAGTTACCCGGCCGCCCGGCCCGCCGCGAGCGCCGGGGTGCGACGATGCCCGTCGTCGTGGCACTGCACGTCGTCGGGATCGGCGGCCTGGCCGCGGCCCTGCTCGTCGACGGCGGAGCCGGGGCGATCACCCTGGCCATGGGGCCGGCAGCCTATGCGCTTGGCCTGCGGCACGCGTTCGACGCCGACCACATCGCGACCATCGACAACACGACGCGCAGGCTCGTCAGGGCGGACCGGGACGCGCGCGGCGTCGGGCTCTGGTTCTCGCTGGGGCACTCGACGGTGGTCCTCGGCGCGGCCCTGCTCCTGGCCCTGGGCGTGCACGCTCTGGCGCCGATGCTCGACGACGAGTCGTCGCCGCTCCGTACGGCCACCGGCATCTGGGGGCCGCTCGTCTCGGGGACGTTCCTGCTGGCGATCGCCGTGGTCAATATCGTCATGCTGCGCCGCGCGGTGCGCGGGCACACCCACCAGCACCCAGGCGGGCCCGTCACCTGGGTGCTGCGCCGGTTCGAGTGGTCCACGGACAAGCCGGCGCGGATGTACGTCGTCGGGCTGCTGTTCGGGCTCGGGTTCGACACCGCGACGGAGATCGGCCTGCTGGCGATCACGACGTCCGCCGCCCTGGGCCAGGTCGCGTGGTACTCGGCCCTGCCGCTCGCGGTCCTGTTCGCCGCGGGCATGTCGCTGCTGGACTCGGCCCAGGGCGCCGTCGCCCGGCGCGTCTATGCGCGGGCCGGGACCGGCGGCACACGCTCGGCCGGCGCCGACCCCGCAAGCACGTTGGTGCGCTACGACGTGGTCGTCACCGGGGTGTCGGCGCTGGCCGCGTTGGGGATCGGCTCGGTGACGCTGGTGCAGGTCGCCGTCGAGCACGCCCCCTGGCTCGGCTGGATGCCGGGAGCCGCCGTGGGCCTCGAGCCCTACGGCGTCGTGCTCACCGTGGTGCTGCTGGCGATCTGGGGTGCCGGCTCGATCGCGGGCGTCCGGGCGCGCCGCTGAAGGCTGGGCCCAGGCCTCATCGCAGCGGCGGCCGCGACAGCCGTGGCCAGCGGGTCGGAGACAGGACGGCCGAGGAGCGCGGCGAGGTCGGGGCCGACGCCGTCCAGGAAGCCGTGCCGGGCGGCGGTCGCGATCGAGACGAGCATGGGCGGCTGGAACGGCAGCAACCCGGGCACGTCGTCGAGGAGCCTGCGCCGGTACTCGCCCAGTCCGACGGTCCGGTGCGGGACTCCGAGCCGGTCGGCGACGTCCGACGTCGTGATCGGCGTGCCGGTCAGCTCGTAGGTGTGCCCGCTGTGGCGTGCCGGATCCACCGCGACGACCGCCGCGGCCTCGGCGAGGTCCGCACGAGCCACCGCGGCCACGGCCCCGTCCCCGAATGCGGACTCCATCCCGTCGCCGGTCCACATCAGCAGACCGCCGAAGAGCTCGGCATACAAGCCGTTGCGCAGGATGGTCCACGGCAAGCCGCAGGCGCGCACGAGCCGTTCGGTGGCACGGTGCGCCAGCGCGAAACCGAGGTGGTCGCCGGCGCCGGTCAGGCTCGTGTAGATGACGTGCCGGACGCCGTCGCGGGCGGCAGCCTCCAGGACTGCCGCGTGCCGCTCGACGACCTGGTCGTCCTCGGCGTAGCCGGCGGAGACCAGTACCAGGGTCGAGACACCGGCGAGGTCCAGACCGGCCGGGTCGTCGAAGTCGAGCCGCCGCATCCCGTCGCCGGGGGTGCGGCTGCCCCCTGCCGCGATCGCACCGTGGGCACGCAGCGCCGCCAGAGTGGCCGAGCCGAGGTTTCCGTTCGCTCCGGTCACCAAGATCATGTCAGTCACAGTCTCCCCGTCGTGGTTCTCTTCGGTAACTACACTCGATCCTTATCTGCCGTCGTGGCAGCCACAAGGAGGCAGTTCGATGTCACTCGCGCACACCGAGGTAACCGCCGCACCCGCCGACCTCGACCCCTGCGGCTACGAGGGTCACCCGGACTGCGGGATCCGCGAGGTGCTGGACCGCATCGGCGACAAGTGGTCGGTACTCGTGGTCGTCGAGCTCGCCAGAGGGCCACGCCGCTTCCGGGAGCTGCAACGCGCGATCGACGGCATCTCGCAGCGCATGCTCACCCTCACCGTGCGCAGGCTGGAACGCGACGGACTCGTCATCCGCACCGTGTACGCGACCGTCCCGGCCCAGGTCGACTACCGGCTGACCGAGACCGGGGCCAGCCTGACCCACCTCGTCGAAGCCCTCGCCGGCTGGTCACTCGCCCACCGCGCCGTCATCGCCGAGGCACGGCACCAGTACGACCGGACTCACCCCGACCACGACATCCGGTGACGGCGACCGCCGTCGGCAGCTAGGCCTGCGCCAGCCTCGCCGTCAGGCGGGAGAGCACGTCGCGGCCGCGGGACGAGAGGTAGACGCGGATCACCCGACGGTCGAAGCTGTCGACCTCCCGGTAGACGAGGGCCTTGGTCAGCAGGTCGTCGACCCGCCGTCCGAGCGTCGCCTTGTCGGCGAGCACCGCCTCGCGCAGCTGGGACATCGTCAGGCCGTCGCCCGAGCCCAGGACCTCCAGGATCAGCCACTCGTCGAGCGTGTAGCCCTCCGGGCCGAGCACCTCAGCGGCGTTCCGGGCCGCGCGCCGGGCAGCCAGGACGGACTCGCGCAGCAGGGTCGCGGCCATCGCGTCACGCACCATCGTGTCGTCCACGTCGTCGTGGGGCGTAGCCGTGACCGTCTCATGACCAGTCCGCATGATCGCGTGCCCTTCCTGTGTGCTCGTACACTACCCGCCAACACAGGCCGAGCCCAGTAAGAGGAACCTCTCAGGGCCCATCACGGGACGGGGCGTCATGTCGGACTTCGTCGTCGGCGCGCTCCTGCACTTCCAGGGGCCCGGGGGCATCTACGGCCCGTCGTGCCAAGCCGTGACGGAGCTGGCCGTGGCCGAGATGAACGCGACGGGCGGGATCCTCAGCCGCCCCGTCCGCGCCGAGTTCCTCGACGCCGGCCAGCCCCTCCCGATCCTCCGTCGTCAGGTGGCCCGAGCGCTCACCGCCGGCAGCATCCACGCGCTGACCGGCTGGCACACCTCCGCGGTGCGCAACGCCGTCGTGCCGCTGGTGCAGCGCCGCGTGCCCTACGTCTACCCGGCCGCGTACGAGGGTGCCGAGACGCGGCCCGGCCTCTACGTCACCGGGGAGGTCCCGTCGGCTCAGCTCTTCCCCGCCATCGCCCGGCTGCGGGCCGAGCTCGGGGTGCGGAGCTGGTACGTCGTCGGGGACGACTACGCCTGGCCGAAGCGCACGTTCCAGGTGCTGTCCACCCAGGTCGCGTCCCTCGGAGTGGAGTTCGCCGGCGCCCGGTTCCTCGCCGAGCAGGGAGCGAGCCGGGCGGAGCTCGGCGGCGTCGTGAACGACATCGAGGCGTCGCGGGCCGACGGCGTCCTGATGCTGATGGTCGGGCAGAACGGGGTCCGGTTCAACAGGGCGTTCGCCCGGCAGGGCCTGGACGAGCGGATGGTCCGCCTGAGCACGCTCATGGAGGAGAACATGCTCATGGGCAGCGGCGTGGGCGGCACAGCGAACCTCTACTCGACCGGTGGCTGGTTCCGGAGCCTGGCGACGGGCGAGGCGCTCGACCTCATCGGCCGCTACACCGCCCATCACGGCGTGCACGCCCCCGCCGTCGGCGCCGCGGCGGAGGCCTGCTACGAGGGCATCTTCGCGCTGCGCACCATCGTCGAGCGGGCCGGGAGCGCGGCGGTGGCGGCCACCGACCGCTCGGTCGACGGCGTCGTGTACGAGGGCCCGCGGGGCTCGATGCGGTTCCAGGGCAACCACGCCGAACAGCGCCTCTACCTCGCGCGTGCCGAGGGCTTCGACTTCGACCTCATGGGCGAGCTCTAGCGGCAGGGACCGCCGCGTGACCCAGGCCACACGGCCGCGCTGTCACACCTGTCGCGGCTGCGGAGTCTCCTCTTCATCCGGGTGCGACACGCAGCCCGGCTCCTGTGGAAGGAATGCCATGACTTCAGCCCTTGACACCCTTCGCCGCGACTTCGGCGGCGACCTCATCGAACCGGGCGACGCCGAGTACGAGGCGGTCGGTCGCTCGAAGCTGGCCGCGGGCAGCCCTGCCTACGTCCTGCGCCCCGCGACCGCCGGCGACGTACAGGCGGCGGTCCGCTTCGCCGCGGGCTCCGGGCTCACGCTGTCGGTGCGGGGCGGCGGGCACAGCTTCGCGGGCTTCGGCACGAACGACGGCGGCGTCGTGATCGATCTGAGCAGGCTCGCGAGCATCGAGGTCGTCGACGACGAGCGTCACCTCGTGCGGATCGGCGGCGGCGCCACCTGGGGCGAGGTCGCGGCGGCACTGACCCCGCACGGCCTGGCCATCTCCTCGGGCGACACGAAGAGCGTCGGCGTCGGCGGGCTGACGCTCAGCGGCGGCATCGGCTGGAAGGCCCGGAAGTACGGCCTGGCCCTCGACAGCGTGGTCGCCGCCGACGTGGTCACCGCCGACGGCGAGATCGTGGCCGCGAGCGCCGACGAGAACCCCGAGCTGTTCTGGGCGATCCGCGGTGGTGGCGGCAACCTCGGCGTCGTGACGGCCTTCGAGTTCGTGGCGCACCCGACCACCGAGGTCTTCTTCGGCAAGATCACGTTCCCGCAGGCCGAGGCGGTCGAGGTGCTCCAGGGCTGGGCGGACTACCTCCGTGCGGCGCCGGAGGAGCTCACGTCCATCGCGAACCTCGCCAACCCGCTCGCGGGCGGCCCGGCGGCGCCGGTCGAGATCCACGTCGCGTTCGACGGCGACGACCCTCAGCTCGCCGCCCGGGCGCTCGACCCGATCCGCGGGCTCGGGACAGTCCTCGACGACGACGTCGCCCCGCACGCCTACGCGGACATCCTCGTGGAGGGCGGCTCGCCGCCGCCCGGCATCGAGGTGCTGGCCCACGACGGCTTCGTCGACCGAGAGTCGGTGCCCGAGGTGCTGCAGATCCTGGCCGAGGTCGGGACGTCGCCGGGGTCGCCGTCGATCGCCGTCCGGAGCGTGGGCGGCGCGGTGTCCCGGGTGCCGGCCGACGCCACGGCCTACGCGCACCGCGGGGCGGAGCTGATGGTCGCGACCGTCGCGGGCGGCCCGGCAGCCGTCGTCGAGGCCGCCCGCGGCCGCCTGGACGCGATCTGGGAGAAGCTCGACCCGCACATCAACGGCGCGTACGCGAACTTCCTGACGTCGGCCACCGACCAGGACATCGCCGCCGTCTACCCGGCGGGGACGTACGAGCGGCTGGCTGCGGTCAAGCGGCAGTACGACCCGAGCAACCTGTTCGCACACAACCACAACGTCCGGCCGGAGTAGGCAGGGCCGGCGCGACCGGTGTGACCGGCGCGAACGCGGGCGCCGTCCCTGCCGGGGACGGCGCCCGCATCGCGCGCCGTGACGTAGCCCACGTTGGATAACCAGGTCAAGCCGGACATATGGCTATCCGTCGACCGTAACGCGATTGTGACTTTCCAGCGGTCCGGGGTTACGGTCGATCCCGCTCACGGTAAATCCGTGGGCTCCCGAGGCGGACGCCGAGCCCTGTCAGCGCCTCCGGGACTGCACCGACCAGATGACAGGGACGGGGGAACCACGAAGTCGGGCACCATCCGGTGCCCTTGGGGTGAAGCCGCACCAGCAGGACGCGGCCGGGTCATTCTCCGATCCGAATCCGACAGCTCACCTCGTAGGCGTCCGGAGAACCGATCGTGACTACTCGCACGCCTGGGCGCCATCGTGCTGCCCGCAAACCCATCACCCCGCTGACCCCCATCTCCCGCGCCGCGGCGCGGGGCATCTCCGGCGCCGCTCGCCGCGGCGCGATCGTGGCAGCCGGTTCGGGCCTGGTCGTCACCCTGCTCAGCGTCCCCGCGGACGCCGCACCCGTGAGCGACCAGGGCACGGCAACGGCCGAGCTCGAGATCATCACAAAGACGTCGCAGGCCTCCGTCGAGCGGGTCGCGGCTACGCAAGAGGTGACGACCGCACCCCCGGTGAAGGTCGCCGCCGACAGCAAGTTCAGGCTGGAGACGGGGACGATCAAGGTGACTCCGGCGCCCGAGCCGGAGCCCGTCGTCGAGCCCGAGCCGGTCGTGGAGCAGGCCGTCGCCGAGGAGCCCGCTGAGGAGGCAGTCGAAGAGGCCGCCCCGGCCGCTGCCGCGGGTTCCGACATCGTCTCCATCGCCATGCAGTACCTGGGCGTGCCCTACGTCTGGGCCGGCGCGACGCCCGCCGGGTTCGACTGCTCCGGGTTCACGTCCTACGTGTACGCGCAGGTCGGCATCACCCTGCCGCACTCCTCGGCGGAGCAGCGCTACTCCGGCACCGTCGTCTCGGCGGCCGAGGCACAGCCCGGCGACCTCATCTGGAGCCCCGGCCACGTCGCCATCTACGCGGGCGACGGCATGCAGGTCGAGGCCCCGGTCCCCGGCGAGACCGTGCGCTACGACGAGATCTGGCAGTCCAGCCCGACCTTCATCCGCGTCGGCTGACACTCGTCGGCTGACACTCGTCGGCTGACGCTCGTCGGCTGACGCTCACCGGCCGGCCACGGCCGACCCCGCTCGGCCACGCCGCACTACGAGGGCCCGCACCAGCACGGTGCGGGCCCTCGTGCGTGTCAGCGGCTGGTGGCATGATCGCGGCCATGAGCGTCCCCACGGCGGTCGAGACCAACGCCCTCAACACCATCGACGAGACCGAGCGGCGCGGCTCGCCGCGCGACCTGTTCTGGCCGTGGTTCGCGGCCAACGTGTCCGTGCTCGGGCTCGGCTACGGCTCCTACCTGCTCGGGTTCGGCGTCTCGTTCTGGCAGGCGGTGGTGGTCGGCGCGATCGGCATCATCGTGTCGTTCTTGTTCTGCGGGTTCATCTCGCTTGCCGGCAAGCGCGGTTCGGCGCCCACCATGGTGCTGTCCCGGGCGGCGTTCGGCGTGCAGGGCAACAAGCTCCCGTCGCTGCTGTCGTGGGTCCTCACCGTGGGCTGGGAGACGGTGCTGGTGGCCCTGGCCACGCTCGCGACGTCGACGGTGCTCGGCGCCCTGGGCTGGGGCGGCGGCACGGTCACCAAGGTCGTGGCCCTCGTGGTCGTGGCGGCCGTCGTGGTCACCGCGGGCATCTTCGGGTTCGACCTGGTGATGCGGCTGCAGGTGATCATCACGGTGCTGACGGCGGTCCTCACCGTCGTCTACATCATCCTGGTGGCCGACCACATCGACTGGGCCACCGTCGCCGCGATCCCCGCGGGCGGCTCGCCGCAGGTGATCGGCGGGCTCGTGTTCATGATGACGGGGTTCGGCCTGGGCTGGGTCAACATGGCCGCCGACTACTCGCGCTACCTGCCGCGCTCCGCCTCCGGGCCGCGGATCGTCGGCTGGACCACCCTGGGCGCCTCGCTGGCCCCCGTGGTCCTGCTCGTGTTCGGTCTGCTGCTCGCCGGCTCGGACCCCGCCCTGAACGCGGCCATCGGCGCCGACCCGATCGGCGCCCTGTCCACGATCCTGCCCACCTGGTTTCTCATCCCGTTCGCCGTGGTGGCCCTGGCCGGGCTGATCGGCGGCGCAGCGCTCGACATCTACTCGTCCGGCCTGGCCCTGCTCTCGCTCGGCCTGCCCGCGCCGCGCTGGGTGGCGGCCGCCATCGACGGCGGGCTCATGATCATCGGCGCGATCTACGTCGTGTTCGTGGCCGACTCGTTCATCGGGCCGTTCCAGGGCTTCCTCATCACGCTCGGCGTGCCGGTCGCCGCCTGGTGCGGCGTGCTGCTCGCCGACATCCTGCTGCGCCGCCGCGACTACACCGACGCCGACCTCTACGACCCCGCCGGCCGGTACGGGGCCGTGAACTGGTCGGCGGTGATCCTGGTGCTGGGCGGCACCGCCGTCGGCTGGGGGCTGGTGACCAACACCTACGCCCCGTGGCTGGCGTGGCAGGGCTACCTGCTGGGGCCGCTCGGCGGCGCCGACGGCACCTGGGGTGGCGCCAACCTGGGCGTGCTCGTCGCCTTGGCCATCTGCTTCGCGGGGACGCTCCTGCTGACGGCCGGAGCGGTCCGCCGCCAGGAGGAGCGTTGAGGATGGCGGACGCCGCCCTGGTCGTGATCGACATGCAGGACGTCTTCGCCCGCCCGCCGAGCCCCTGGGCCGCGCCCGACTACCCGAGCGCACTCGCCGGCACGCGCCGCTTGCTCCCCGCCTTCGCAGGACGCACGGTCCTCACCAGGTACGTCGCCCCCACCGTGCCCGACGGCGCCTGGCGCGCCTACTTCGACCAGTGGCCGTTCGCGCTCGTGCCCGAGGACGACCCGCTGTATGAGATCGCCGACCTGGCCGACGTCGTCGACGCCGGGGCGCCCGTCGTCACCCGCACCACCTTCGGGAAGTGGGGCCCCGAGCTGGAGGCCGCCACCCGCGGCGCCGGCGAGCTCGTGCTCGCGGGCGTCGCCACCGACTGCTGCGTGATCTCGACGGCGCTCGCCGCCGCCGACGCCGGCCGCCGGGTGCTCGTCGTCGCAGACGCCTGCGCGGGCTCGACGGCGGAGAACCACGAGCGCGCCCTGGACATCATGCGGCTGTACGCGCCGCTGATCGAGGTCACGACGGCCGCCGAGGTGCTCGAAACGTCGGGATGACCGGCTGACCGCACCGGCGATGATGTACTGGCCACCGCAGTGGGCCAGAAGCCGGACAAAGGAGTCAGACGTGACAGCGACCAGGATCCGCGCCCAGTGGGAGCGCCGCGACGAGCGGTTCTCCCCCGTCCGCGGGGACAGGTTCGCCGAGGTGCTCTACGACGAGGGCAGCTGGCTCGAAGGCCCGGCCTATTCGCCGGCCTGGCGCACCGTGCTGTTCAGCGACATCCCGAACGACCGCGTCCTCGCGTGGGACGAGGCGACCGGCGCCGTCGGCGTCTGGCGCAGCTCGGGCGGCTATGCGAACGGCCGCACCATCGACCGCGCGGGCCGCATGCTGCAGTGCGAGCACGGCACCCGGTCGGTGACGCGCACCGAGCCCGACGGCACCGTGACGGTCCTGGCCGACCGCTGGCAGGGCAAGCGGTTCAACAGCCCCAACGACCTGGTCGAACACAGCGACGGCAGCGTGTGGTTCACCGATCCGGCGTACGGCATCGACAGCGACTACGAGGGCCACCACGCCACCCCGGAGATCGACGGCTGCCACGTCTACCGGCGGGACCCGGACGGGTCGGTCACCCGGGTCGCCTACGACTTCGACCGCCCCAACGGCCTGGCCTTCTCCGCGGACGAGCGCACGCTCTACATCGTCGACAGCGAGCTCCGGCACCTGCGCCGCTTCGACGTCGGGCCCGACCGGACCCTCTCGGGCGGCGAGGTGTTCGCCACCTGCCACGGCGGCAGTTTCGACGGCGTGCGGGTCGACGACGCCGGCCGGCTCTGGGCCGCCGCCCACGACGGCCTGCACTGCTTCGACCCGGACGGCACGCTGCTCGGCAAGCTGCTGCTGCCGGAGGTGTGCTCGAACCTGACGTTCGGTGGGGCCAAGCGCAACGTGCTGTTCGTGACGGCAACGAACATGCTGCTGTCGATCCGGGTGAGCACGACGGGAATCAGGTAGGCAGCCACGCTCGCCGAGCCCGCGTCGCGGGTCCGCGACGGCGGTCCGCTTCCAGCACGCGATCTGGCATGGATTCTGGCC